>CAVHWJ010000082.1:0-9822 GCA_963639565.1 uncultured Prevotella sp.
GATATAAAAAGGGACTGCACGGTTTCACAACCTTGCAGCCCCCAACTTAAACAACCAATAAAAGAAATAGATTGTATTATTCTATTCTATATAACGTATATCGCATACATTCGTTTTTAATGTAGCATATCCCGCACGGATTAGCGGATGAACAGCAGCTCGCGGTACTTGGGCAGAGTCCAGAGTTCGTCGCTCACTGTCAGCTCCAGCTTGTCGATGTGGTAACGGATTTCCTCCATCTTGGGGGCAACCGTGTCGTGGTAGGCGATGGCCTTCTCGCGCTCGTCGGCAATCTTGTTGGCCACCTTGCGTGCCTCAACCAGTTCCTCCACGCCCTTCTCGATAATCTGCGTGCGTTCCGCGATGTCGCGGATAATCTTCATGTTGCGTGAGCTCAGCTTCTCGGCCTCGTCCTTGGGGAATACCGAACGCATGTTCTCCACGTTCCTCAGCAGCATGCTCTGGTAGTGGGTAGCCACGGGGATGATGTGGTTCATCGTGAGGTCGCCGAACACGCGGGCCTCAATCTGAATCTTCTTCGTGTAAGTCTCCCACTTCACCTCGTTGCGTGCCTCAAGCTCCTTCTCGGTCATCACGCCAAGTTTGGTGAACATATCCACAGACTCCTTGCTCAGGTAGTTGTCGAAGATAACCGGACAGCTCGTCTCGCAGTCGAGACCGCGCTTCTTGGCCTCCTCAACCCACTCGTCTGAGTAGCCGTTGCCGTCGAAACGCACCGGCTTGCAGGTCTTGATGTCCTCGCGGAGCACCTTGATGATAGCCTTTGTCTGGTCCTCGCCCTTCTCGATGAGAGCGTCCACGCGAGCCTTGAAGTCAACCAAAGCCTCTGCCACTGCGGAGTTGAGGGCGATCATTGCTGATGCGCAGTTAGCCTCGGAACCCACGGCGCGGAACTCGAAACGGTTTCCGGTGAAGGCGAAGGGCGACGTGCGGTTACGGTCGGTGTTGTCGATGAGCAGTTCCGGAATCTCGGGGATGTCCATCTTCATGCCCTGCTTGCCGGCCATGTTGAACACGTCCTCGCTGTCGCTGTTCTCGATATGCTCGAGCAGTTCGGTGAGCTGCTTGCCCAGGAACGAAGAAATGATTGCTGGCGGAGCCTCGTTGGCGCCCAGACGGTGAGCGTTTGTCGCACTCATAATGGAAGCCTTGATGAGACCGTTGTGGCGGTAAACACCCATCAGCGTCTCCACGATGAACGTAACGAAGCGCAGGTTGCTCTCGGGAGTCTTGCCCGGAGCGTGGAGCAGCACGCCGGTGTCTGTCGAGAGACTCCAGTTGTTGTGCTTACCGCTACCGTTGATGCCGGCGAACGGTTTTTCGTGGAGCAATACCACGAAGCCGTGCTTCAGGGCCACCTTCTTCATCAGCGACATGAGCAGCATGTTGTGGTCCACTGCCAGGTTGCACTCCTCGAAGATAGGAGCTATCTCAAACTGGTTCGGGGCAACCTCGTTGTGGCGGGTCTTGCAGGGGATGGAGAGTTCAAGAGCCTGAACCTCGAGATCCTTCATGAAAGCCTGCACACGGTCGGGGATAGTTCCGAAATAATGGTCGTCCATCTGCTGGTTCTTGGCAGAGTCGTGGCCCATGAGGGTCCTGCCCGTGAGCATCAGGTCGGGGCGCGCGCTGTAAAGGCTAACGTCCACGAGGAAATACTCCTGCTCCCAGCCCAGGTTAGAAGTAACCTTGGAAACCTTGGGGTCGAAATAATGGCAAACGTTCGTCGCGGCCACGTTCACTGCGTGCAGCGCGCGGAGCAGCGGAGCCTTGTAGTCGAGAGCCTCTCCTGTGTAGGAGATGAACACGGTAGGAATACAAAGCGTGTCGTCGATGATGAAGACAGGTGATGTGGGGTCCCATGCAGAGTAGCCGCGGGCCTCGAAGGTGTTGCGGATGCCGCCGTTGGGGAACGAGCTGGCGTCAGGCTCCTGCTGCACGAGCAGCTTGCCCGAAAACTCCTCAATCATGCCGCCCTTGCCGTCGTGCTCGATGAAAGCGTCGTGCTTCTCGGCGGTGCCGCCGGTGAGGGGCTGGAACCAGTGTGTGTAGTGGGTAACGCCGTTCTCCTCGGCCCACTGCTTCATGCCGCTTGCCACAGCGTTTGCTATGGAACGGTCGAGCGTGGCGCCGTTGTCGATAACGTCGATGAGCTTGTCATAAACGTCGGCCGGCAGATACTTGTACATCTTCGCGCGGTTGAAAACGAACTTGCCGAAATATTCCGACGGACGCTCAACCGGAGCGATCACTTCCACGGGGCGTTTCTTGAACGCCTCCTCAACAACCTGAAATCTTAAATTTGCCATTGTTTAAAGTTTAATTTATTTGGTGTTTCTTGTTTCGCTTGCAAAGGTAACGCTTTTTTCGCTTGCGCTATACCTTTATGCTATATTATTCGCCCTGTTCTTTGTCTTTTTGTTTTGGCGAACCTGTGTTTTGTTTAAATTTTGTCTTCCACGGCTTGCCCTTACGGCCTAAGCGTGAAGCCGAACACGAGATAAGCCTTCTGCGAGGCGGGGTTCGTGTTGATGCTTGCGAAGATAGGGAGCGACCAAGAGTCTGTAATCTTGATTGCCTTCTCGGCGCGCAGCGACACGTTGGTCACGGCAAAGCCGTTCACGTCATAACTTGTAGTGGCGTAAGGCACTGCGCCAAGGGTAGCTGTCCAGTCGCAGGAAGCGAACTTGAACGGGGCGTTAAATTCAAAATAAGAAGAGTAAGCCCTCTTGTTGCTCTTGTTCTTGCCGTCGGCTCCGGCGAAGTTGGTGTACCACTGCAGTGACACGGGACCGAAGTCGTAGCCCACGTTAGCCTCGAACACGTGCTTTGTGCTGCCGCTTGAGTAGTAGAAATACCTCTCGTCGGTGCCCGTCCAGTAGTCGGTCACGCCCACATTAAATCCGCCCACGGAGTAGGCGAGCGTAAGGTCGAGTTCCTTGTCGTCGCCCGGGTTTGTCAGTCCGTAGCTGCCCCATGCCGAGAGCGAGAGACCCTTGTAAGCCACGCCGAGGGTGGGCTGCACTGCGCAGTCGCCCAAGTGCTGGCCACGCCAGATGTAGTTGCTCACGAGGTCAGCCGATACCGTACCCTCCACTTTGTCCTGTGCCGTCATCGGCGTTGCCATTGCTGCCATTCCGGCAACGAGCAGGCTGAGTTTCTTAAAATCCTTCATAGTCTTCTTACCTTTAATATGTTAATAATGTGTTTGTGTCATCCTTGTGGGCGAGTCTCCTGTGCCATGCCTTTGGCGCGTTCTTGCCGCGCGGCCTTAGCTCTTCATCCAGGCCGCCAGCCTTCGCATCGCCTCCTCGCAGTCCTCGCGGTTGCCGAACGAGGTGAACCTGACGTAGCCCTCGCCGCTGGGACCGAAGCCCACGCCCGGCGTGCAGACGATCTGCGCCCCGTAGAGCAGTTCCTCAAAGAATTTCCAGCTGTCCACGCCGTCGGGAGTCTTCACCCACAGATAGGGGGCGTTCACTCCGCCGTAGACCCTGAAGCCAAGACCTTTCAGCGCGTCGTACATCAGTTTGGCGTTGCCCATGTAGTAGTCAATCACCGCCTTGGTCTGCGCCTTTCCCTCGGGCGAGTAGATAGCCTCGGCAGCCCTCTGGCTTATATAGCTTGTGCCGTTGAACTTGGTGCATTGGCGGCGGTCCCACAGGGGGTTGAGAGGCAGACGCTCCTTGCCGTCGATCGTCACGGCTGTCAGTTCCTTTGGTATCACGGTATATCCGCAGCGCACGCCTGTGAAGCCGGCCGTCTTTGAATAGCTGTGGAACTCTATCGCCACCTTCTTCGCGCCCTTGATCTCGTAGATAGAGTGGGGCACGTCGGGTTCCGTGATATACGCCTCGTAAGCGGCGTCGTAGAAGATGAGCGTGTCGTTCTTGAGCGCGTAGTTCACCCACTTCTTCAGTTCCTCCTTCGTTATCACCGTACCCGTCGGGTTGTTCGGGTAGCAGAGATAAATCATGTCCACGCGGTGGTCGGGTATCTGCGGCACGAAGCCGTTGTCCTCAGAGCATGGCATATAGGTGACGTTGCTCCACTTGCCGTTTTCGAGCACCCCGGCCCTGCCGCACATCACGTTGGAGTCGATATATACGGGATAAATCGGGTCGGTCACTCCGATGCTGTTGTCCCACCTTACGAGTTCGCCGATGTTGCCCGTGTCGCTCTTCGCGCCGTCGTTCACGAACACCTCCCCCGGGTCGAGCTTAATGCCTCGCGGCAGGAAATCGTTTTTCACGATAGCCTCCCTAAGCCAGAGGTAGCCCTGTTCCGGTCCGTAGCCGTGGAAATTCTCCTTGCTCGCCATGTCGTCCACCGCCTTGTGCATCGCCTCGATAACGGCCGGCACGAGCGGCTGCGTAACGTCGCCGATGCCCAGGCTTATCACTTCCGCCTTGGGGTGTGAAATCTTGTAGGCGTTCACCTTCTTCGCGATGTCGGCAAACAGGTAGTTCTTTTGCAGTTTCAGGTAATGTTCGTTTACTAATGCCATATCTTCTTTTCCTTTATTGTTGTTTTGTTGTTATTCCTTTGTTGTTTCAGTCCCTGCCGCTCGTCAGATTTCGATTTCTCCGTCGAACGCTGTTTCCGCCGGACCGGTCATGTAGACGTGGTTGTCGCCCTCGCTCCACTCGATGCTCAGGTCGCCGCCGTCCATTTTTATCGTGCTCTTCCTCGGGGCGCGCCCCGTGAGCGAAGCCGCTACCGCCGTGGCGCAGGCGCCCGTTCCGCACGCCATTGTTATTCCGCTTCCGCGCTCCCACACCCTTGTGCGTATTCCGCCGTCCGCCGTCACCGTGGCGAACTCAATGTTGCAGCGTTCGGGGAAAGCCGCGTCGCGCTCCAGAATCTTTCCGTATCTTGCGATGTCGGTGGCTTCGGCGTCGTCCACGAAGGTCACGAAATGCGGGTTTCCCATGCAGACGAAGGTCCCCTCGAACGTGCGCCCGTCGGCGGTGAGCCGTCCCTGGCAAGCCTCGGCATACTGCTTCTCGTTGTGCAGCAGCGGTTCCAGCATATCCACCGTAACGCTGTCCACCGTCTTTCCGTCGGCGGCAAGGTGCAGGTTCAGGATCTTTATCCCCGACAGCGTTTCCAGTCGGACTGAAGTCTTGTCGGTAAGTCCGCGCTCAAACACGTATTTGCCTATGCACCTCGACGCGTTTCCGCACATCATGGCTTCCGAGCCGTCGGCGTTGAAAATCCTCATCCTGAAATCAGCCTCCCGGGTGGTGGGCTTGCAGATGAGCACCAGTCCGTCGCCGCCTATTCCCTTGTGGCGGTCGCTCCACGCAATGGATTTCTCCTCCGGGTTGTCTATATTATATAATAAGGTATTAACATATATATAGTCATTGCCGGCTCCGTGCATCTTGGTGAATTTTACCTTGCCCTTTGACATCTTTATATTCTTTATCGTTGTTAAGTTACGGTTTGTCTGTTTACGCTTGCAAAAATACAACATTTTGTCTTAACCCGGGCAAAACCGCCGTGCGTTTTTCTTTTCTTCTTTCGGGTAAATGTCAATTTGTAACCGTTATCAAAGAAAATGCTTTCAATATGAAACTAATGCCGTGTTTCTGCGAGCCGATTGTTAGGAGATAATTAAAAGCGTAATCAAAATGAGATAAATATTATTGTTCTTATTGCAAAATGTCGTAATTTTGCACCCGAGAGTTATCAATAAGAAAGTATTAGGAACAAAAACCAATAAAAAGGGTAAGTATGAAAAAGATTGAAGCAATCATCCGCAAGACAAAGTTCGAGGATGTAAAAGAGGCTCTTCTTGCAGCCGACATCGAGTGGTTCTCCTATTATGACGTGAGGGGCGAGGGCAAGATGCGACAGGCAAGGATTTACCGCGGAGTGATGTACGACACGAGCAGTATCGAGCGTGTGCTGGTGAGCATCGTGGTTCGCGACAAGAACGTGGAGAAGACAGTGGCAGCCATTCAGGGTGCAGCCCGAACGGGCGAAATCGGCGACGGCAGGATTTTCGTCATCCCGATTGAGGATTCAATCAGAATCCGCACGGGCGAAAGGGGCGACATCGCGCTCTATAACGCTGAACAGGAGAAATAAAAGTTAATACAAAGCATATACACATAAGGTAAAAGGAATATGTATTCACGGGTAAACTCTCACAGGCCAGGCTCCGGAAACCCCGAAACAGGGTGCGCTCCGGGCGGCCGGTAAGGTAAAAAGACCCTGTTTTCAGTTGATAATAACAACACGCACAACTTTAAAAGAATAAAATTATGATTACAACATTTTTAGCGGCCGAGTCGGTGGCAGAGGTTTCAAAGAGCGTTGCCGACCTTGGCGTTTCCATTGATACAGTGTGGATGCTGCTTGCAGCGATGCTCGTGTTCTTCATGCAGCCCGGTTTCGCCCTCTGCGAGGCCGGCTTCACAAGGAGCAAGAACACGGCCAACATCCTTTTCAAGAATTTCGTGGACTTCATGATAGGTTCGGTGCTGTTCTGGTTCGTGGGCTTCGGCTTCATGTGGGGCAGCGACGGAGCGGGCTTCGTGGGTATGCCCAACTTCGGCGACCTGTCGTTCTTCAACCACCCGGCCGGTCTGCCCACCGAGGGCTTCCTCGTGTTCCAGACGGTGTTCTGCGCCACAGCAGCCACAATCGTTTCGGGCGCAATGGCAGAGAGGACAAAGTTCTCGATGTACTGCATCTACTCGTTCTTCATCTCGTTCATCATCTACCCCGTTGAAGGCCACTGGACATGGGGCGGCGGATGGCTCTGCAACGGCGAGGAAGGCTCGTTCATGATGAACACCTTCGGCACCACGTTCCACGACTTCGCCGGTTCGGCAATCGTTCACTCCGTTGGCGGTGTGCTCGCCCTGATCGGCGCAATGGTTCTCGGCCCGCGCCACGGCAAATACGACAGCAAGGGCAAGAGCCACGCTATCCCCGGCCACAACCTCATGGCAGCCGCCCTCGGCGTGTTCATCCTCTGGTTCGGCTGGTTCGGTTTCAACCCCGGCTCTCAGCTCGCCGCTTCGGGCGAAGTGAACCGCGTGGCAATCTCACACGTGTTCCTCACCACCAACCTCGCAGCCGTAGCCGGCGCCATAGCCACCATGTTCACCACATGGATCAAGTACGGCAAGCCTTCGTTCTCGCTCACCCTCAACGGCGTTCTCGCCGGTCTCGTGGGCATCACGGCAGGATGCGACCTCGTTTCCCCGACAGGCGCCCTGATTATCGGCTTCATCTGCGGTGTGGTTCTCGTTTACGCTATCGAGTTCATTGACACCAAGCTGCACATCGACGACCCTGTGGGCGCAAGCTCTGTTCACGGCGTGTGCGGTATCCTCGGAACGTTGCTCACCGGTCTCCTCGCGGTTGATTCGGGAGCGTTCTACGGCCACGGCTTCGGCTTCTTCGGAGCGCAGGTGCTCGGCATCCTCTGCATCGACCTTTGGGCTGCCGCCACGGGCTTCCTCCTCTTCTGGGGCATCGACAAGATTGCCGGTCTGCGTGTGGACAAGAGAATCGAGGAAGAGGGTCTCGACATCTACGAGCACGGCGAGAGCTGCTACAACTGATTGATTGTTAATCCCGTTTAGATACGGTTGAATGTTTTAGTTTAGTATCTGTTCTTGGGGCGCGAGCCGCCCCAAGAACTTTTCGGCTAAACACAAGGGGCATAAATCTTAGTCCCGCCGGCGGGTACATATAAAAGCATACCAAATCATATATATAACTAACCTGTGCGCAGTGTTCATCCGCGCACAAAAATAAAAGAAATAGTCATGTGTGGAATAGTTTGTATCTTCAACATCCAGGAGCAGACTCCTGAACTGCGCCAAAAGGCGCTTAGGATGAGTGCCAAAATCCGTCACCGCGGCCCCGACTGGAGCGGCATCTACTGCGGCGGCTCCGCCATCCTCGCCCACGAGCGTCTCTCGATAGTGGACCCCGAGTCGGGACGGCAGCCCTTGTTCAGCCCCGACGGCAAACAGGTGCTCGCCGTGAACGGCGAAATCTACAACCATCAGGCGATACGCAAACGCTTCGAGGGCGAATACGAGTTCCAGACCGGCAGCGACTGCGAGGTTATCCTCGCCCTCTACCGCGAGTGGAAGGCAAAGGGCGGCAAAGCCAAGCCAGGCGAGGCGCCGGCGTTCCTTGAGGAACTCAGCGGCATTTTTTCCTTTGCCCTCTACGACGGCGAGAACGGCGAGTTTCTCGTGGCGCGCGACCCTATCGGCGTGATACCCCTCTATGTGGGCCGGGATGCCGACGGCAAGGTGTATGTGGCGAGCGAGCTGAAGGCTCTCGAGAACGAGTGCGACAGTTACGAGCCTTTCCTGCCCGGGCATTACCTCTGGGGCAGCGTGGGCGAGATGGAGAGATACTACACACGCGACTGGTTCAGCTACGACAACGTGAAGGACAACCCGGCGAGCGTGAAGAGCGTGCGCGACGGACTTGAAGACGCGGTGCAGCGGCAGCTGATGAGCGACGTGCCTTACGGGGTGCTCCTCAGCGGCGGTCTCGACTCGTCGGTTATCAGCGCCATTGCCCAGAAATACTCCGCCCGGCGTGTGGAGGAGAACGGCAGGACACAGGCGTGGTGGCCCCGGCTCCACTCTTTCGCCGTGGGTCTCAAGGGCGCGCCCGACCTGGCCAAGGCGAAGATGGTGGCTGACTACATCGGCACCGTTCACCACGAGATTAACTACACGATACAGGAGGGTCTCGACGCCATACGCGACGTGATTTATTACATCGAGACATACGACGTTACCACCGTGCGCGCCTCCACCCCGATGTATCTCCTTGCGAGGGTCATCAAGAGCATGGGCATCAAGATGGTGCTTTCGGGCGAGGGCGCCGACGAGATTTTCGGCGGCTACCTGTATTTCCACAAGGCCCCCGACGCGCGGTCGTTCCACGAGGAGACGGTGCGTAAACTCTCCAAGCTGCACCTCTACGACTGCCTGCGCGCCAACAAGAGCCTTTCGGCGTGGGGCGTGGAGGGGCGCGTGCCGTTCCTCGACAAGGAGTTCCTCGACACCGCCATGCGCCTGAACCCCGAGGCGAAGATGTGTCCGGGCAAGACGATAGAGAAGAAAATCGTGCGCGAGGCGTTCGCCGACATGCTCCCCGACGAGGTGGCGTGGAGGCAGAAGGAGCAGTTCTCCGACGGCGTGGGTTACAGTTGGATTGACACCCTCAAGGAGATGACCGCCCAGGCCGTCACCGACGAGCAGATGGCGCACGCCGCTGAGCGTTTCCCCATCAACCCGCCGCGCAACAAGGAGGAATACTACTACCGCTCCATTTTCAGCGAGCATTTCCCCAGCGAGTCGGCGGCCCGCAGCGTACCCAGCGTGCCGAGCGTGGCGTGCAGCACCGCCGAGGCCCTGGCGTGGGACGAGAAGTTCAAGAACATGAACGACCCCAGCGGCCGCGCCGTGGCAGGGGTCCACGAGGATTCTTACGAGGGGTAATCATTTGCATCAGTAAACTCCCAAAGTCCCGAAGTCGGCAGCTTGTCCGGTTTCGGGACTTTGCCGTTTCTGTCTTCGGGTGCTGCCGTCCCTTTTTTTTGTGAACGGCAGCTTTGCGTTTTAAACGAAAGTGCTCCATGTCATAAAAACGCACGGATCTTTCACTTAAAGTGGCTTCCATAACTCGCCAAAGCTATCGGAAAAGTTAAGTTCAAAGCTTTTGAACTTATATTCAAAGCTTTTGAACTTATGTTCAAAGCTTTTGAACATAGGTTCAGAACTTATGAACATAGATTGTCCTGTATGT
>CAVHWJ010000083.1:0-9817 GCA_963639565.1 uncultured Prevotella sp.
CGTTTAACCGTGTGCAAAGTTACTCATATTTCCGCGACATAATCAAATCTGCCGCGCGCCAACACCGCATCGCCGCATCACCTTTTCATCTTTTTAAGATTTGCGAACGGCAAATAGCTCACGGCTCTTTCATTCAGAAAGGTCTCACCATTTAATCAAACATACAGGACAATCTATGTTCATAAGTTCTGAACCTATGTTCAAAAGCTTTGAACATAAGTTCAAAAGTTTTGAATATAAGTTCAAAAGTTATGAACTTAACTTTTCCGATAGCTTTGGCGGGTTATGGAAGCCCCCCCCTTAAATGAAAGAGCCGTGGGTTGAGAAGAAGAATGGTTGCCCAGTAGAAATAATTTATTTACCTTTGTGCCATAACTAATATGATTACACGTTTTCACGCCAAATACTACGCCTCGTTGCTCACGCAGCACACGGTGGGAGGCGACATCGACGCAATCTCGCAGTCGTTGCTCAGTTCAACGGTAGACATCAATCCCCATCAGATTGACGCCGCCCTGTTTGCGTTCAAGTCACCGTTCAACAAGGGTGTGGTGCTTGCCGACGAGGTGGGTCTCGGAAAGACCATCGAGGCGGGGCTTGTGCTCTGCCAGTATTGGTCGGTGGGCAAGAAGAAAATCATCATCGTCTGCCCGGCGTCGCTCCGCAAGCAATGGGAGGCGGAGCTGCACGACAAGTTCGGCATCGCCAGCGAGATTCTCGACGCAAAGAATTTCAACGCCTACGTGCGCAGTGGCATCGACCCGCTCAATCCCAAACGCGTCATCATCTGCAGCTACAATTTCGCCGCCAGACACAAGGAGGAGATACTCACCCACGGCTTCCACCTGGCGGTAATCGACGAGGCGCACAAGCTGCGCAACGTCTACCGCTCATCGGCACGCACGTCGGCTGCCGTGCGCGACGCGCTCTGCGGCGTGAAGAAACTGCTGCTCACCGCCACACCGTTCCAAAACTCCCTGCTTGAGCTTTACGGACTTACGAGCGTTATCGACGACAACATCTTCGGCAGCGAAAAGAGTTTCCGCAACGAATACGGCAAGGGCGAGAACCTGGCCGAGCTGCGCCGGCGTGTCGCGCCGTATTTCACGCGAACGCTCCGCAAGGATGTCCGTGAATACATCAACTACACACGCCGTCTTCCCCTCACGCAGGAGTTCAACGCCACCGACGATGAGTTTGAGCTTTACCGCGACGTGTCGGAGTTTCTGCGCCGCGACGACCTCTACAGTGTGCCGGCAGCGCAGAAGAAGCTCACCACAATGATTGTGCGCAAGATACTCGCCTCGTCCACCTTCGCCCTTGTGTCCACGCTCACGCACATCAAGGAGCGTCTGCAGCGGATGCTCGACGAAAACCGCAGGGTGGAGTTCTCCGCGTCTGACATCGTTGATGACATCGACGAGTGGCAGACCATCGAGGAGGACGAGGACGACAACGCCTTTCTTCACGAAAGCGACACCTTATTATATAATGACGGCATCGACATACCGCGCCTCAAGCGTGAAATAGAAACACTCGATGGCTTCATCGCCAAAGCCAAGGCCATCAAGCACGAGTCCAAGGCGGCTGCACTGCTCAAAGCGCTCGCCGAGGCTTTCAAGATGCTCTCCGAGGAGGGCGCAGAGCGCAAGGCTCTTGTCTTCACCGAGAGCACCAAGACACAGGCGTTCCTGCTGCAGATGCTCGAAGCCAACGGCTACGAGGGGCGTGTGGCGCTATTCAACGGCAAGGCGAGCGAGCCGCAGACCAACCGCATCTACAAGGACTGGTGCGCCGCGCATCCCGACCGTGTGAGCGGCATCAAGGCCGCAGACCGACGCGCCGCCATCGTGGACTATTTCCGCAACGACGCCGAGATAATGATTGCCACCGAGGCTGCCGCCGAGGGCCTGAACCTGCAGTTCTGCTCGCTGGTCATCAACTACGACCTGCCGTGGAACCCGCAGCGCATCGAGCAGCGCATCGGGCGTTGCCACCGCTACGGACAGAAGTTCGACGTGGTGGTGGTGAACTTCATCAACAAGCGCAACTTTGCCGACGTGCGCGTGTTCCAGCTCCTCTCCACCAAGTTCCGCCTCTTCGACGACGTGTTCGGGGCGAGCGACGAGGTGCTGGGCCGTGCCGACAACATCGACATCGAGAGCCGTATATGGGAGATCTACCAGCAGTGCCGCACCGACGAGGAGATACAACAGGCGTTCGAGCGTCTGCAAGCGGATATGCAGGAGCAGATAGACGACCGCATGGAGAAGGTGCGCTCGGAGGTGATAGAGCATTTCGACATCAACGTGCAGGAGCATCTCCGCACGCGCAAGGACACCGCCGGGGCGTTTCTCAACCGCTACCAGCACATCTTCTGGGAGCTCACCAAGTTTGTGCTCTCTGCCCAGGCGGTCTTCGACGATGCCAGCCACTCGTTCCGCCTCCGCGTGTCTGTGGCGGGTCAGCGTCCGGGGCGTTATGCCTTGCTCGGCAACGTGGCCGACGCGCAGACTTACCGCCTGAACGACGCGCTCGGGCAGCATGTGGTGAACACCGCGCTCTCGCTGCCGCTCGACGACGGCGCGCTGGTGCGCTTCGACGAGAACGCCATCGCCATGAAGGCTTCACTGCCCGACCATCTGCGCGGCGAGCGGGGCTACCTCTTGCTGGCACGCCTCCGTGTGTCGGCGGCGGAAGACGAGCAGCACCATCTCTTCACGGCGTTCACCGACAGCGGTACGTTCCTCTCGCAGGAGGAATGCGAGAAACTTTTTCTCAACGGCGGGACGGAAGAGCCGGCCGACGATGTGCCCGACGACGTGCTGCGCCGCCTCGACCAGAACCATCAGGTACACAGCCAAGCCAAGCTGAAGGACATCGACTCGCGCGACCTCACTTTCTTCAGGCAGGAGCAAGACCGCATAGAGAAATGGGAGCACGACATGCTCGACAGTCTGGAGGAGCAGATACGCTCGCTGCGCAAGTCCATACAGCAAGCGGAGCGCGAGGCGCGCGCCGCCACCAACGTTGACGAGCAGCTGAAAGCCGAGCGCAAGGTGGACGAGCTGAAGCGACGGCGTCGACGGCTGCGCCGCGACATCGACGACCGCGAGGACGAGATTGAGGACAAGCGCAAGGAGATGATACGCGACATCGAGCGCAAACTCGTGAAGAGCGTGGACGACGAGACGGTGTTCGTCATACGCTGGACGGCCAACGCCGAATAAAAAAGAATCGAAACAACAACAATATACACACAATGGCTAATTCCTATTATCAGAGTTTCATCAGGAAACTCGAGGAGATATTCATGATGGACCACGCCGAACTTGACTTCGGCATCTACCGCATCATGAATCAGAAGCGCAGCGAGATAAAGAGTTTCCTCGACCAGAAGCTCTTGCCGCAGGTCAAGAAACTGCTCGAAGCTAACAACGCCGGCGCTGACATGGCGGCGGTGGAGAACGAGGTGTTCTCGCATCTCACCACCTTCTTCTCACGCTACTACGACGGGGGCGACTTCATCAGCAAGCGACGCTACAAGGACAACACCTACGCCATTCCCTACAACGGCGAGGAGGTGAAGCTCCATTGGGCAAACGCCGACCAGTATTACATCAAGACGTCGGAGTATTTCCAGAACTATTCCTTCCTCCTACCCGACCGCCGCAAGGCGCACTTCGTGCTGCGCGACGCCTCCACCGAGCAGAACAACAACAAGGCGCAGAACAACATGGAGCGCCGCTTCGCGCTCTACGAAGTTGAGGGCGAACCGGCAGTGGAGGTGAAAGACGGCGAGCTGTGCGTCTATTTCACCTACGAGCTGACGCCGAAAACTACAAGGCAAAACAATTTGAACGCCGCTGCGGTGGAGAAGCTGAAGACGCTCATCCCGGCGGACTGGACGGTATTGCTGCAACCTGTCAGCGCAGCCGACCAGCGGTTGCTCATAGAGAAACATCTGACGGACTACACCGCCAAAAACTCGTTCGACTATTTTATCCACAAGGACCTCGGCGCGTTCCTGCGCCGCGAGCTGGACTTCTACATCAAGAACGAGGTGATGCACCTCGACGACCTCGACGCGGCGCACATACAGGCGCAGCTCGCAAGCGTGAAGGCCATCAAGGGCGTGGGCGAGAAAATCATCCGTATGCTCGCGCAGATAGAGGATTTCCAGAAGAAGCTGTGGCTCAAAAAGAAATTCGTGGTGCAGACCGACTACTGCATCACGCTCGACCGCGTGCCACGCAAGCTCTACGCCGACATCTGCCGCAACGACGCGCAGCGCGAGGAGTGGGTGCGCCTCTTCGCCATCGACGACATCAAGGGCGACCTGACCACCGAGGGCTACTCCGTGCCGCTCACCGAACGCTTCCTCAAAGAGAATCCCTTCCTCGTGCTCGACACGCAGTTCTTCTCAGCCGAGTTTAAGCACAAGCTGCTGGCAAGTATCGAAAATATTGACGAGCAGTGTAACGGGCTGTTAATCAATAGCGAAAACTTCCAAGCGTTGGAATTATTGCAGGAAAAGCATAGGGGGGGGGGTAAAATGTATTTACATTGACCCGCCGTATAATACTGGTAAGGGCGATTTCTACTACAAAGACAATTTCCAAAATTCAAGTTGGCTGACAATGATGAATGAAAGATTAACTTTAGCCAAGTCTTATCTTTCAAGTGAGTCTGTTCTGCTGATGAATATGGACGAGCATGAAATCTCAAATTCGGAAATTTTGGCTTCGATTGTCTTTGGAAAGAACAATGATTTAGGTACAATTGTATGGGATAAACGTAACCCAAAAGGAGATTCAAAAGGAATTGCCTATCAGCATGAGTATATCTTAACCTATGCAAAGGATGCAGCAGCATTGGCTGAGACTTGCGAGGTTAAACGCCCAAAACGCAATGCAGAATTGATTCTTTCAAAGGCAAAGCAGTTGTTTGCCCAAAAGTCTGATACGTATACTCTTGCTGACATCAATAATGATTTTAGAAGTTGGATAAATTCACAAACAGGCTTTAGCGGAGGGGAAAGAGCTTATAATTCGATTGATGAGAAAGGAGAGACTTACCAATCTGTATCAATGGCTTGGCCAAATAGGCAGAAAGCTCCAGATGAATATTTTATCCCTTTGATTCACCCTAAGACAAACAAGCCTTGTCCTGTTCCTGCAAGAGGTTGGAGAAATCCTCCTGCTACCATGAAAGAGTTGTTGAAGTCTGATATGATTATCTTTGGCTCAGATGAGACGACTCAGCCACGTAGAAAATACTTACTTCGTGAGAATATGTATGAGAATATTCCCTCTTTGATTTATTATGGAGGCTCGGACACTGATATGCTTCATAATATGGATATTCCTTTTGATACTCCGAAAGTAACTGACTTAGGCAAAGAGCATATAGCTTCTTTTACAAATAAAGGTTCTCTTGTTTTAGATTTCTTTGCTGGGTCAGGAACATACGGACATTCCGTCATAAAACTAAACAAAGAAGATGGAGGCAATCGCAAATATATACTTTGCGAGATGGGGAATTATTTCAGAACCGCAACCAAGCCCCGCATCGAGAAAGTAATCTACTCCGAAGACTGGAGCAACGGCAAACCCGTATCACGCAAGGGCGTAAGCCAATGCTTCAAGTACATCCGTCTGGAGCAATACGAGGACACGCTCAACAACCTTGTGGTCAGCAAGGCCCAAACCGAATTGTTCGACAACAACGACAGTTTCAAGGAAACCTATATGCTCGGCTACATGATGGACATGGAGACGCGCGGCGCGCTGTTCAACACCCAGTGGTTTGAGAACCCCTTTGCCATGACGCTCAAGACCACCAAGGACAACGAGCTGGTGGAGACCCCGGTGGACATGGTGGAGACGTTCAATTACCTCATCGGACTGCGCGTGGAGACGGAGCAGTGGCACAGCGACGGCAACATCTGCGTGGTGGAGGGTGTGACGCACCGCCGCGGAGAGAAGGCGCTCGTGATATGGCGCAACTGCAAGGCCGTGGACAACGACGCGCTCAACCGCTTCTTCGAGAAGATGGACTACTCAACGCTGGCGCGCGACTTCGACATGATATACGTAAACGGCGACAACACGCTGCCCAACCTCCGCCGCGACGACGACCGCTGGAAGGTGGTGCTCATCGAGGAGGAATTCAAGAACCGTATGTTTGAGGAGGACTGACGTATGCCAAGAAGACAAACCACACAACCGGTACGGCTGCAAGACGCGCTGGTGCTCTCAAAATATATGCTCCACCTCTTCGGCTGCCGCGACCTGAAGGCGCTCTCGCAAGACCTGAAAGACCCTGCGCTCGAAGGCACCAACGACGAGGGCGAGTCGCTGCTCTACCATGCCCTGGTGCAGCATCTCTACAGCGACCTGCACATCAGCCGCGAACAGCTCTACGAGTACGACCGGCACATCGTGCGCCACACGGCGGAGATCAACGCCCGCCGTGCGGAGAAGATACAGTGGAAATACTACCAGTATCTGTCGCTCCTCTTCACCGAGGTGTTTCTCGACCGCTACTTCGCCGACCGCAAGGCGCTGCTCGACGACATCAACGCCTTCCAAGCCGACGACTTCAACCTACGCCCCGACACGTGGCACGGCGTGCCGCCCTTTGAGGAAGACGACCTGAAGAAGCTCGCCTTCTGGTGCGCCACCGGCTCGGGCAAGACGCTGCTCATGCACGTCAACATCAAGCAGTATCTCTACTACGCCGACAAATACCATGCGCCGAAGCTCAACCGCATCATCATCCTAACGCCCAACGAAGCGTTGTCCCGGCAACACTTGGCGGAACTCAACGCCTCGGGAATGTATGCTGAATTGTTTGCCAAAGACAGCGGCACTATACTTAAAGGCAATCGCATCGAAATCATCGACGTGAACAAGTTCGCCGACAAGGACGGCGACAAGACGGTGGCGGTGGAGAGCTTCGAGGGCAACAACCTTGTGCTCGTGGACGAGGGTCACAAAGGCTCGGGCGGCGAAGTGTGGAAGGGCTACCGCAACACGCTCACGCGAGAGGGTTTCTCGTTTGAGTATTCCGCCACCTTCGGACAGGCTATCGCCGCCGCCAGCGGCGCAAAGCGCAAAGCACTGCTCGCGGAATACGGCAAGGCGACGCTCTTCGACTATTCTTACCGCTACTTCTACAACGACGGCTACGGCAAGGACTACCGCATCATGAACATGGCGTCGTGGGACGACAGGGAGCTGTTCAACATCTACATGACCGCCTACGTGCTCTCGCTCTACGAGCAGACGCTGGCTTACGACCGCAACCCGAACATCGCTCGCCGCTTCCTCATCGCCCGGCCGCTCGGCATCTTTGTCGGCGGCAGCGTGAACGCCGTGCGCTCCGAGGCAGGGCGCAACGTGTCTGACGTGGTGAGGATTCTGCTATTCTTGCAGGACTTCGTGGAGAAGCGCGAGGAGTTCACCGTGAACATCAAGCGGCTGCTCGACCCCAACGACGGCGTGAAAAATGCCCATGGCTACGCACTCTTTGCCAACGCCTTCGCCCTGACGAAAGAGGGGCTGCGGCAGGGGCATGAGCTGGAGCACGCCGCAAAGGTGTACGACGACGTGCTGCGCACGCTCTTCCACAGCGAGATAAGCGGCGCACGCCTGCACGTGGTGAAACAAAAAGGCGGCGACGGGGAAATCGGGCTGCAGGTGGGCAACGCCGACTATTTCGGCGTGGTGAACGTGGGCGACAGCGACAAACTGCTTGCCCTCTGCGCCGCAAACGGACTGCTCACCGACACAAGGGAGTTTGGCACGCTCTCGCTCTTCACCCATATCAACGACGAGGACTCGCCCGTGAACCTGCTCATCGGCTCTCGGAAGTTCAACGAAGGCTGGAGCAGCTGGCGCGTGTCGGCAATGGGACTGATGAACATCGGGCGAAGCGAGGGTTCGGAAATCATACAGACATTCGGGCGCGGCGTGCGCCTGAAAGGTTTCCAATATTCGCTGAAGCGCAGCACGGCACTCGACACAAGCTATCAGCCGGGCGCACTGCCAAAGGGACTGCGCGGCATAGAGACGCTCAACGTGTTCGGCGTGCGCGCCGACTATATGGACACCTTCCGCAATTTCTTAAAGGAAGAGGGACTGCCAGCCAACGAGGAGGTGTATGAACAGATACATATTCCCACGGTAAATCTGCTCGCCGAGAAGCGGTTGAAGATTGTGCGCCTACGCAAGGGCTACGACTTCAAAAAAGCGGTGACGGTGCATCCCATGGAGGCTATCGGCCAGCTGAACACCATCAAGGTGGACTGGACGCCTAAGGTTGATGCGCTGTGGAGCACAGGCACGCACATCGTGAACGGCGCAAACACGCCAAAGGGGCATCTCACCGGGAAGCATCTCGCGCTGATTGACTGGCAAAGGGTTTTCTTCGACATCGAACGGATGAAGAACGAGCGCAGCTGGTACAACATGGAACTGAGCATCTCCCTGCTCCAACGGCTCATGGACAGGCACGACTGGTACGAGCTGACCATTCCCGGGGAAAGTCTCATGTTCCGCGACTTCGGCAAGGACGTGGCACGTTGGGAGGAAATCACCACCGCCCTGCTGCGTGCCTACATCGACCGTGCCTACAAGCACCTGAAAGGCAAATGGGAGTCGAAATACATGGAGACGGTGTATCTCGACGCCAACGACCCAAACTTCTTCGAGGAGTACACTGTGGAGGTGCGCCGCGACAAGGAGCACTGGATAGAACGGCTGAAGGAGCTGAACGAGCAAATCTGTTCGAGACACTTCGAACAGGACTTCGCCATCGAAGCCCCTTGGGTACAGGCGTTGCGCTTCGACCGGCATCTCTACTATCCGCTGCTCTGCCTCACGGAGCGTGACGACCACGGAAAACGCATATTGGCTGACCCTGACACCAACGAACCGCTCATAAAGATTTCGCCCGTGGCGCTCAACCGCGGCGAACGCACCTTTGTGGAGCACGTACGTAAATACTACAACGAGCACAACAATGATTCACTAAAAGGCAAGGACTTGTATCTGCTGCGCAACGAGAGCCGCAAAGGTATCGGCTTCTTCGAGGCGAGCAACTTCTATCCCGACTTCATCCTGTGGGTGAACGACGGAGAGAAGCAGCACGTCACGTTCATCGACCCGAAGGGCATACGCAACCTGAAGGGATTGGACGACCCGAAGATACAGCTCTTCCGCCAGCTGCGCGACGAGGTGCAGCCGACAATCGGCGACAGCGACATCGTGCTCGACAGTTATATCGTGAGCAACACCGACTACAAGGACGTGAGTTTCTGGGGCACGCGCCCACAGTTCACCGACAGTCACGTGGTGTTTCAAAACGAAGACAACTATCTCGACGTGATGTTCGATAAAATTTTGGAATAGACAGAATGCGCCCTGCCGCTACAACAACGCGCGGAGTTGCTCCTCTGAAAGTCCGGTATAGAGCATCACCTTGTCGGGACTCAGACCGTCGTCAAGCATGGAGCGTGCGGAGTCAAAGAGTTTTCTCTCGTTGGCTTCGCGCTCCATGGCAATGCCTTCGGCTCTTCCCTCAGCTTTACCTTCGGCAAGCCCCTCTGCCCTGCCTTTAGCAAGCCCCTCGGCTCTACCTTCTGCCCTGCCCTCAGCTCGTCCCTCAGCAAGACCTTCCCTTTTGGCGTTGCCTATCACGTCGTTCTGTATCATAACGGCATTGATGTGCTCGTCGTAGGCGTAGCGTTCAGCCTTGGACATGGCGTAGTATTGCAGTTTCTCCCTCGCCTCTTTCAGACCCGGGGCCTTCG
>CAVHWJ010000084.1:0-1840 GCA_963639565.1 uncultured Prevotella sp.
CCCACCTTAACATGGTCGCCGGCCTTGACGCGCAACTCTGTTATGAGACCCGTAACCTGTGGTTTCAGTTCCACCTGCACCCGGGCGTTCACCTCGCCTGTCGCCATGGCGGTCTTCGCCACGTCGGTAACGGTTGGCTGCACCAAGTCATACACCACAGGCTTGGGCTGCGACTGCTTCCACAGGAAATAGAACGTGTAAATGACAAACACCGCAACGATTATTGCCACAACGCTTTTCACTACTTTTTTCATACTGTATATCTTTTTCTTTTTTTATTCTTTTATACCTTATTCGCCTTGTCCGCCGCCGGTTTCCTCTCGTCCTTGAAGATAACGCCGTCTTTGAAGAATATGCGTCGGTCCGTCTGGTCGGCTATGTCCTGCTCGTGCGTCACGATAACGATAGTCTGCCCCTGCTCGCGGTTCACAGCGCGGAGCATATCCATCACCTCCTGCGTGGTCTTAGAGTCGAGCGCGCCGGTGGGTTCGTCGGCGAGGATTATCTTGGGGTGGGAAATCAGGGCGCGCGCTATCGACACGCGCTGCCGCTGTCCGCCCGACATCTGCATGGGCAAATGATCCCAGTGCTCCGCCAGCCCCACCTTGTCGAGATACTCCATGGCGAGTTCGTTGCGCTCCTTGCGCCCCACGCCACGGTAATAAAGAGGAAGGGCGACGTTCTCCAAGGCGTTCTTGAAGTTGATAAGGTTGTATGACTGGAATATGAACCCTATCAGTTGGTTGCGGAACTGCGATTCCTGCTTCGAGGTGAGGTTTTTCACCAAGCGTCCGGCGAGGTGATATTCACCCTCGTCGTAGTCGTCGAGGATGCCCATAATGTTGAGCATGGTGGACTTGCCGGAACCCGACGGTCCCATTATGCTCACCAGTTCGCCCTCGTCGATATGCAAATCCACCCCCTTGAGCACGTGCAACGGCTGCGCCCCTGGGTATGTCTTGTGTATGCCTTTCAAGTCTATCATCGGCTTATGTCTTTGTTTTTTATTTACTGTTTATTCTTCGCCCAACGCCTCAATGGCCTTAATGGCAAGGGCGCGCCGCGCGGGAATCCACCCGGCAAAGAGACCGCCGAGCATAAGCACCGCCAGGGCGGCGATGGCAGTGCCGAACGGCATATAGGGGTTGCTGAACGAACCGCTCCCCTCGCCTATCATGGCGCGCACGGCACTGAGAACCCAAAGTCCGGCGCACAGTCCGGCAAATCCGCTCGCCGTGGTGAGCAGCAGACTCTCGCACATTATCTGCTTGAGTATGGCGGAAGGCTCCGCACCCAAGGCGCGGCGTATGCCAATCTCCTGCGTGCGCTCCTTCACGGTAATCATCATGATGTTTGAGATGCCGATGAGTCCGGCGAGCAGCGTGCCGAGACCCACTATCCATATAAGCAGCTCGATGCCCGAGAACAGGTTGTTTATCCTGCCTATCACCACCTTCACGTTGCTAACGGTAAGAGCCTCGTTGTCGTTGGGGTTGATGTCGTGGAGCTGTTTGATGATGGGGATGATGGTGTTCATCGCCTTGTCGGCGTCGCTGTCGTCGGTCAGGATGATGCACGCCATGGATATGTCGTCGCCCTGGGCGTAGGTCTTCTGCATCAGCGTGAGGGGCAGGAGCACACAGGCGGAGAGGTCCACGCCAATCTGCAGCTTGTCGCTCGTGCTGCGGCACACGCCCACCACGGTGTAGAGCTTTCCGTCGGCGATGATGTCCTTGCCCAAGGCATCCTCCGGTTTTCCGAACAGGCTCTCAGCCACTTGTATGCCCAAGACGCACACGTTGCGCTGATACCTCATGTCGAGGTCGTTGATGTATCTGCC
>CAVHWJ010000084.1:2108-9812 GCA_963639565.1 uncultured Prevotella sp.
TTGGTGAATGCGGATATGATGCCGTTTTTCATCCCCATGCCGGCTCCCACGAGCAGCACAAGGATGAAGATGCCCCAGAAAACGCCGAACGCCGTGAGCAGACTGCGCCATTTCTGTTTTATTATCGTCTCGACGACCTCGTGTATGAAATCTTTGTCTATCATTTATAGCATTATTGTCTGTCGGAGAAAATGTTTATCACGCACTCAGCGCATCCACAAGCTTTATGCGCACGGCGTTGCGCGCCGGGACGTAGCCGGCAACAAGTCCGGCGACCACCATGATGAGGTTTGCCGCCATCACCGTGGAGAAGCCCACCGTGGGGTTGGTGAAGAACCCCGCGCCGCCTGTCAGCGAGAGCACCCACGCCATGAGCTGCGTCAGGCCGATGCCGAGTATCATGCCCACATATCCGAAAATAAGGGAGACGACGACGGACTCAAGGAGCACGAGCGTGATGATGTGCGAGTCGGTGGCGCCCATGGCCTTGCGCACGCCGAGTTCCCGCGTGCGCTCCTTAACGGAAATGAGCATGATGTTGCTTATGCCCACCACTCCTGCCACGAGCGTGGCGAGACCGATTACCCAGATGAACACCTGCAACAGGTTGAGGACTACTTTCAGCTGGAGATAGTCGAGGAAGTCGTTGCTGCACACCACCGCGGAACGGTCGTTCGGGGAGAAGCCGAGCCTTTTGCCGAGACAGGCGTACACCTTATTTTGCAGTGCGTTGTAGTCATCCTCCGAACTGATATTGTTTGCCACAAGCACCATTTCAGAGAGGCTGTCGGTCGGGGCGTAAAGGTTGCGGATTGTGGTGTAGGGCGCGTAGACGGTGTGTCCGCTCTTGTCGCCCATAACGGAATTGTAGACACCTACCACGGTGAACGGTATGGAGTCAAGGACTACCGTCTGCCCAACGGGATTAACGCTGTCCTTGAAAAGCAGGTCCTGCGTCTGTTTGCCTATCACGCACACGTGGTCCGCCTGCATGATATTGAGCGGTGTGATGTCGTTGCCGACAACCATTTTCTTACTGCTGATTGTGATGAAACCGGGCTGTACGCCTGTCGCCACTGAGGTTATGCGGAGGTTGTTCCTGCGCACGGGGATTGACGGGGAGATGTAGCAAGTGAACGACTTTGATATGCCGTTTCCGAGTTCGTCGCAAAGTTGCCGGGCATCCTCGCCGGTGACGGTTATCGGACGGTTCTTTCCGAAACCGCTGTACGGCAGCTGCGTCTTGCCGGCCTTCACGTGCATCACGCAGATGGTGTCCGCGCCGAAAGAGGCCGTGATGCCGTTCATTATGCCGTTGCCCGAACCGAGCAGAACGATAAGGATGAACAGTCCCCATCCTATGGAGAACCCCGTGAGGGCTATCCTGAGCCTGTTGCTACGTATGGAAGCGGCTATCTCCGCTATCAAATCACGCATATACGGTTACTTTTTCGTGTCAATGTTTATATAGAGGCAGTTCACGCCGTTCATGTACTTGTAGTTGGTCTCCGTGGAATACCCCTCCACCATATCCATGCCTGTGTCTCCGTTCTCCTTCTCGTATGACTTGAAAGGGTTGTATGGCGGTCCCGCCGACTTGAGGATGACGGTGTATTTTTCGCCGCAAAGGTTGGCGAAGACATCGAACACGTCGCGCCGCCCGAGGGCGATACCCTTCTCAGCCTCGCCTATCATCACCTCCCCGATGCAGCGTTTCACGCCGTCGTAACAGTCAAGTCCATTTGACTTCAGCACTTTCGTTATCTCATCAACCTTCGACACGGCATCGTCGCGGTCGTATTTCACCGAAACGCCCACCGAGTTCTTTTCGTCAATCTGCGGAGTGAGGAAAAGCCAGTGCAAGCCCTTGTTGCGCCGCGAAACGAAGAACACGCCAGCCACAGTGGCGGCGAGAACCAGCCACATGGCCGCGCTCATCGACAGCCAGATATAGTCGGGGAAGAACAGCGTGGAAAGGAACACCAGCGGCACGATAAAGGCGAGCATACCTATATTTATAAAGGAAGCTATGGTGTTGCGGTTCACCAGCACAAACACATTCCCCAGCGGGATGATGATGCCCATGGGCAGGAGCACAAAACTGAACTGCCGCAGCGGCCCGACCGACTCCTGGAGCAGTCTGCCCTTGGCACCGAACAGCTGCGCGAGCAGTTCCGGGAAGAGGAACACCACGACGGTGCAGAGCGACATGACGATTATTATCGTCTTGAAAACTATCCTCAGCGTGTTCCTCAACGCCTCATAGTCGTACTCGCCGTAAAGCACTCCGCCGATACCGGTCACCACCTGCCCCGCTCCGCCAAGCAGCAGCATACTCAGCATGAGCACCTGCATACAGACGCTGAACATGAACATTCCGTCCGCGCCGTTGGCTCTAAGGATAAGGGCGTTGAGCGAGAGCATCAGTACCGCCAAGACCACCGTTCCCAACGCCACCGGAAATCCCCTGCGTGATTCCTCGCCGAGGATTTTCATATAACGCATGAACGGAACTTTAACAAGCGTGAATGGTTTATGGGGCGACCTGAGATAAGGGATGAACACCGCAGTGGAGAAAAGCGCGGCGAGCGCAGAGGCGGCGGCTGCGCCGTACATCCCCCACCCGAACTCCACGACGAAGAGGAGGTCGAGCAGGATGTTGCCTATCGACTCCACCATCATACACTTTGTGACAAGGGCGGGGCGGCCACTGATTCTGACGAACTGCGCCATTGTAAGCTGGAACACCACGAAGAGCGCGCCGACAAAGCTGATTGGCAGATAGGATTTGAGCAACGGCAGCAGACGCTCTTCGGAGGTCAGCAAGTGGGCTATGGAATCCACACAGCAGCAGCACACGATTGCCAGCACCAGATTCACCGCCACAACGGATTTGATGCAGACAGTGAAAATCCTGTTCACCTGGTCATATTTCTGGTTGCCTATGGCATTGCCCATCAGCACTCCCGCGCCGGAGTATATCATCGACGCGATTAGCGTGACGATAGAGAGCACGGGCGAACACATATTTACCGCCGATATGGCGTCAGAGTCCACGGCGTGGCTCACCACGATGCCGTCCACGAGGGTGTTCAGCTGCATGATGATTGAAGACAGCACCGAAGCAAGGAAGAATGTCCTCAGCGTCTTTGATATGATATAAGTTTTGCGCATGACCTACATTCCGAGTTTTGAATAAATGAGTTCAGTGTATTTCCCGTTCAGCTCCAAGCGCATATACATATCGTCGTGGTCGCAGTCGGGGAAATCTATTATCTCCACATTGGGGAACAGCCGTCTTATTATCTCCAGATTCTCCCGCTTGCGTTCCGTCATGCCGTTCTTCATGGCGTTGAGGTGGATAACGGGACCGTCGTACGTGGTCTGCGGAATGTCAGTGCGCTCCATGCGGAAGACGATATTGAACTTGTCCGTCAGTGCTTCGGCGGAAATGAGACCTTGGTACAACTCCATCTGTTCCGGGGTAACGTCATCTACGGTCATCTCACGCTTCACTTTCTCGTTGTTGAAAGCAGTGTCACCCATCACCACAAGGGGTTTCTTGCCGGTTTCCTCGGCATACATCTGCGCCATGTTCATGGCGACCTTGCCGCCCCACGAGAAGCCCATGAACGCCTTTATGTCCGCGCCCTCGGGCAGAAGCCCGATTTGCGACATATACATCCAGAGCACCATTTCATAATCCTCGTCCTCGAAGATTACATGATAGTGGGCGTCGATTGGTTCAATCACAAACACGTTGAATTTCTCTTTCCATTCCTCGAAACGCAACATGGTGAGCGACGACGACACGATGCCATGAACGAACACCAGCACCGGCTTCGTCGGGTCGTAGGTGTCATACAGCCATGACAGGCGGATGTTGCCGTGAAGGATGTCGCGGATGTTGCGGTAGCGCATGATGCTTGCCACTGTGGCGGAAACGCCGATGTCCTTCAGGCGGATAGCGTATTTCATGGCTATGAGAGATGTCATGCCGAGGGGGAACATATCGTCTGTCACACCAAATTCATTTGTGGGCAGAAGTTCCTTGGCTATGTCAAGCATCTTTTGTTCCATCTCGTTAGCAGGCGCCACAAGTTCGAGCTGGAGATTTAATTTCGGTTCGGGCAGTGACTTGCGGTCAATCTTTCCACTCGGAGTGCGTGGCATAGTGTCGAGTTGCATGAAGACATTCGGCACCATGTAAGCCGCCAATGTCTCAGCCAGGAATGTCGCCAATTCGGCCGTGTCAATCTGCTTGTCGGCAGTAAAATACAGACACAGTTGATCCTTTCTCACCTCTGCCGCTGCCATCTGAATAGCGTCAAACTTAGTGGCACGGCTTTCTATCTCACCGAGTTCGATGCGGAAACCGCGCAGTTTCACCTGGGTGTCAATACGTCCGAGGCACTCCATGAGTCCTTCCTCATTATAGCGCGCCAAGTCTCCCGTGCGGTATATCTCGTATTCCTTGCCACAGATTTTTACGGTGGTGAACACCTCGCGTGTCTTCTCTTCAAGGTGCAGATAGCCATAGCCACGCTGCGGGCCGGAATAGCACAGTTCTCCGGCGACACCCTGTGGCAGGAGATTACCGCCACTGTCCATTATGAAGCAGTAGCCGTTAGGCATAGAACGTCCAATGGGGATATTCTTGTAGGTACGTCCCTTCTCAAGAAGATACACCGCACAAGTATCCGTACACTCGGTAGGGCCATACACATTGATGATTTGCACCTTGTCGCTTACCACTCCGACAAGTCCTTCACCACCGCAGGTGATGTACCGTTGTTTCAAGTCGCAGTTTTCGATAAGCAACTGACCGATAGATGTTGTATAGCCGCCACCGGTAATCTCATGTTCGTCGAGGAATTTGCTTATCGCACCCAAATCCTTGCGTATCTCCGACGGCATGACGTGCAATGACGCGCCAGCGGAGAGTGTTGGATAAACATCCTCAACGTGGGCGTCAAAACAGAACGAGCGGTGAGCGCTGATACGGTCGGCCGGTGTCACCCCGAATATGCCGATATTAGACACAGTGAAATTCATGAGTCCGCGATGATGCAGTATCGCACCCTTGGGCCGTCCGGTAGAACCGGACGTATATATAATGTACGCAAGACCATCAGGCGTGGCAAGAATATCGCCAAACTCCCCATTCGCCTCTTGTGCAGCTGCAAAGACAGAAGTATCAACGACCAACTTGGCTCCTGAATTATCAAGCATATAGTCTATACGGTCTTGTGGATATTCGAGGTCAAGCGGGAGATAAGCCGCTCCTGTCTTTTGTATACCTACAATAGATACAATGAACTCCTTGCAACGGTCCATGCCTATGGCGACAAAATCATTGGGCTGCACTCCATTGGCTACGAGATAAGCGGCAAGGCGGTCTGACTGCTTGTCCAGTTCCCCGTAAGTGAGCGAAGTGTCCGCGTCGCACACAGCCAAGGCATCGGGCTGTTTTGCCACTTGCTCCTTGAAGAGGGACAGCCATGTCGCGCTGGTGTCATATTCAACAGTATCACCCTTGGAGAGTTCGAGCATCGCTTTCTCTTGTGTTTCGTCCAAAAGACGGATGTCTCCCACTTTTTCCGCCGATGCCATGTTCTTCGCGGCGTTTGCCACAGCGTTCACAAGTGTCGTCATGTCGCATCGGCAATAACTGTCGTCATCGTATTCCAAATGCAGAACATAGTTATCACCATCCGGATAGGACATCATGTTTATGGGGAACTTTATTGTGTCCAGCGGAAGGGTTATACGCTCCACGCCATCCACTTCGCCACCCTCAAGGAGTCCTCCCTGATAGAGGAACATCACACCTGAACGGAGACCGTGACGCTCCACTATGCGAGTGTAGGGATAGAAGTCAAGGGAGTATGTTTCCTGCAATTGTGAATGTACCTCCTTTACATAGTCCTCCACCCTTTGGTTAAGGTGATTTTGCTTGTCTCCGGTGTGCATTACCACCGGAAGTGTCTTGACAAACATTCCCATGCAACGTTGCATCTCTATGCTTGCGCCACGGCCATTACTGATAGTGAGGTAGAGGGGCGCGTCCTCGCGTGTCAGCCTTGCCATAGCCTCGCCGAAAGCGGCGTGGAGGTAGCTGTTGGGGGTCACGCCGTTGCGCGAGCAGAACGTGTCCACCAAAGCGGAGGGGATGAACGCCTTTACCACGTTGCCCTGTGACTTGTCTGTGTCCGGCTCTGCAGACAGGGGATATTTGAGTGCCGTGGCGTCGCCCACGAGTTTGTCGAAGCGGTCTTCGGCCTTGGTGAAAGCGTCGCCCTGCATGAGTTCCTGCTCGTAGAGGGCGAAATCGAGGGCAGAAATCTCTTCCGGCTGAATCTCACCGCCGTTGTATGCTTCCATGACCTCGCGCAAGAATATACCGGTAGAAAGGCCGTCGAAGACAAGATGGTGTATATCCCAAAAGAACCAAGTCTCGCCAGTGCCCTCAATGGTGTATATCTCCGCACGATAAAGTCTGTCGCCAAGAACATTAAACGGACGCACCTTGCCACAGAAGAACTCCAAGGTTGGGGCGCAGTCAATAGTCTGGACGAGTATCTGTACGGGTTCATCATCCTTTGGTATCTGCACCACATCGCCATTCTTAAATGCGAAGCGTGTCTTCAGATAGCCATGAGCATTGATGACAGTGCGCAAGGCATCGGCAAGCCGGTTCGCATCCATCTTGGTGAAATGATAGACGTAAGGCAGATTATATTGCGTGGTGTCGCGGTGCATCTCCCAGTCGAGGTACACACCGCGCTGGTTCTCCGTAAGAGGATAGGCATCAAGCGGTGCATATTTCTTTATATCAGAAGCCGAATCATCGTTATCCATCATTGAAGCTATCGCACGCAATGTCGGCGTACGCATTATATCCGCCATTTTGATGGTCTTGCCGCATTTCTGCTGTATGGCGGCACTAAGGCGCATTGCCAACAGTGAAGAAAGTCCGAGGCTCACGAGATTGTCGGTCACGCCAAAGTCATCAAACTTGAGGAATTCCGCCGCCACCTCGAAGATGGCCTGTTCTGTTTCTGTCTCAGGCTTCACTATTTCACCGCTACGCAACTGCGGCTTGGGCAGCGACTTGTAGTCCACCTTACCGTTTGGCAGCGCAGGAATGGCATCAAGCTGCATATAGAATTCGGGGTGCATATACGCCGCAAGACTGGATGCCTCAACGAATGAGCGCAACTCGTCTTCCGTAACTTCCGCGTCGTCTTTCAAGACATAATAAAGCACAAGGTGCGGCTGTCCGTTCACTTCCTTTACATGTGCTACTGCCTTGTAAACGCCGCCACACATCATGGCGACATCCTCTATCTCGCCTGTTTCTATTCGGTAGCCGCGGAGTTTCACCTGGTTGTCGATACGTCCGAGGCACTCCAAAAGTCCTTCCTCGTTGTAGCGGGCCAAGTCGCCAGTGCGGTATATTTCATATTCCTTGCCGCATATATCCACGGTGATGAACACCTCGCGTGTCTTGTCGTCAAGGTGAAGATAGCCGTTGCCGCGCTGAGGACCGGAGTAGCACAGTTCGCCGGCCACGCCTTGCGGCATGAGGTTGCCGCAGCTGTCCATGATGAAGCAGTAGCTGTTGGGCATCGGACGGCCTATCGGGATGTTCTTGTACGTACGTCCCTTTTCGAGGTGGTACACGGCGGAGTGGTCGGTACA
>CAVHWJ010000085.1:0-9730 GCA_963639565.1 uncultured Prevotella sp.
AAAAGCCGCCTACGGCAAGACGACGATGTACAACTCCAACATGGTGCTTTACTTTGTTGATAACTACATCGGCAGCAAGGGTATGATTCCCGACAACATGGTTGAAGAGAACATCCGCGTAGATTACAACAAGTTACGTATGCTCATCCGTCGCGACAAGGAATTTGCACATGACGCAAGCGTAATACAGAATCTCGTGAACAACGGCTATATCACAGGCACGCTAAAAACAGGCTTCCCGGCTGAGAACATCGGCGACCCCGACAATTTCGTCAGTCTACTGTATTATTTTGGCATGATAACTATTGCCGGAACTTTAAGGGGAAAGATGAAATTCGTAATTCCAAATGAGGTTGTGCGTGAACAAATATTCCGCTATCTTCTCGACACGTACAAGGAGAACGACTTGACATTCGAGAACAGCAAGAAGAGCGAACTGGAAAGCTACCTTGCCTACGACGGCAAGTGGGAAGATTATTTTAAGTATATCGCAGATGCCATACACCGATACTCCTCGCAGCGCGACAAGCAGAAAGGGGAGTTCTTTGTGCATGGCTTCACCCTTGCCATGACCTGTCAGAATCCTTATTACCGCCCAATATCCGAGAGCGACACGCAGAAGGGCTACGCCGACATATTCATGATGCCGCTACTTGACATATACTCCGACATGAAACATTCGTATATCATCGAACTGAAATACGCCAAGAGCAAAGACCCGGAGACAAAGGTTGAGGAACTGCGGAAACAGGCAGAAGAACAGGTAAACCGATACGCCGGGACGGAAACGGTGCTGTCGTCTGTCAAGACCACAACACTGCACAAGATTGTCGTGGTCTTCCACGGCACAGAAATGGCGGTATGCGAAGAAGTAATTTAGCGGTAGTTACCGCAAAAAGCAAAGGCAAAGGCAAAGACAAAAAAACAAAATCAGAAGCGAAACATTTGAAAACCCTTTGAAACCCAAAACGCCGCAGTGCAAACGAATGCACTGCGGCGTTTTTATGTTCATCACATCCTTGCTGCATGGCAGGGACGGATTGCTTGCAATACCGTTTATTACTTGTTCAAGAACTTCTTTCCGTTCTTGATTACTATGCCCTTGTAGCTGTTTCCAACTTGCTGGCCGGAGAGGTTGTAAAGGGCTGATGTGTTCTTCGCGCTGTCGGCGGCGTTCACGGTGTTGATGCCGGTGGGGTCTACCTTGCGGTAGATCTGGATGTTGGAAACGGCATCGGAGAAGCAGTTGAAATTAACGTCGTCGCGGTCGTAGCCCATGTTCTTGCGGCTGGAAGAACCGGTGAAGGCTATCGTGGCGTTGCCGTCGGCAATCGACACATTGGCGATGCAGTTCGTGGTGGCAGTCCTCGACGTGGTGATGCCGGCGGAACCGGCGCAGAGATAAGCGTCGTTGAGACCGCGGAAACCGCACTGCCCGGAGGCGTTCTTAAGCAGCGTGTAGGGCTGCACGTAGTCGTTGCCGTAAGCCCTGCCGCCGTCGATCTTCACAGCCACCGCGCCGCGGCTGTTCGTCACCGTGGCATTGGAGAGAGCCACGCCGTCGGTCTCGTTCACGAAGATAACCTCGTCGTTGGAAGCGAGCTTCGAAGCGTCGGTAATCTTCTCATACACGTCGTCGTTCACCGCGGCGTAGCCCGTGGCGAGGTCGCGGTCCTTGAAATTGAACGTCACCTTGCCGTCGGCGGTCTTCAGTATCTTGTATATCGGGGAGTCTGTAATCGTGCCGCCGTTGATGAGCGAAAGGCTCGTGATGTTGTTCACGCCGTTGCCGAAGAGGTCGGAGGGGTTGGCATACTGCGAGCTTGACATCTTCCTGCCATTGGCGGTAATCACCATGGCGCGCTTCTTGTCCTGGTCGATGTTCACGTTGTTCGACTGCCACAGAGCCTTGTTGAAGGCGATGCGCATGGCGAGCAGTCCGCTGCCGTAGGCCGAGGGAATCCACGTGTCGGGGCGACGGTTCTCGAAGATGAAATACTCCGAAGTGTTCGACGGGTTGCGCAGCATCACTGCGCTCTCGCTGTCGGCGTCGTCAAACGCGCCGAGCGTCACCGACTCAGCGTCTTTCAGCTCGCGGATGTTCAGCCAGCCCATGTAGCTGCGCTCGTAGGCGTTGAAGCCCACGGGGCGGTAGGCCGTGTTGCCCGGGTAATACGGGCCTTCGTCCATAACGGACCATGCGCCCATCGGGGAATCCACTGTCTCGAAGGTATAGTTCACGTCGTAGAAATCGGGCAGACCGAGGTTGTGGCCCAGCTCGTGAACCATAACGCCCATACCCATCAGCGTGTTTCCGTAGCCGCCGTAAAGCTCGTTGCCCATGAAATAGGAGGCGAACTTATAGCCGGACATCGTTTGGTTGTAAAGCGTAAACGTGTCGGAGTGCGGCCAGATAGTGTTGGAGTCGCCTCCCGTGGCCTCGCCGTAGCCAGCATAGAGGATTATCACGCCCGGCACCTTGCCGTTCACGTAATACTTGCTGAAGTCCACGCCCTGCTCCACGGCAGCCGCCACAGCGTCTTTCACGAGGTTGTAAGCCCCCAGGTCGGTCTGCTTGCCCACGTTGTAGCCGTAGGTGGAATACGGGTTGCCCACGTTCACCTTCGCCACAACGTCGAAGGTGGGGCTGAACAGTCCGTTGCTCTGTGCGAGGTAATAGTCCCTCACCGAACCGGCCTGGTCCTGGCTGTCCTCCTTATACCCCTCCTCGTTCAGGTAGCGGGTGTATTTCTCAATCGTGGTGGTGGACTGGAATTTCGCGTCGCTATACTCCACCATGATTACCGGTATCACCTGGTTGCCTATCGAGGAGATAGGGCCTTTGGCGCTCACGCCGTACTGTCCCAGTCCGTCGGCTGTGGATGTGTCGATAGCCTTGAATATGCTCATGTTCCGGGCTTCGAGGGCGTTCACGGGGCGGAACAGTTCCGCCAGTGCCGGGTCGGTGGGCTTCAGCGTGTTCGCCGCCACAAAGGCCTTCTCCTCCGCCGTGCGCTTGTCGATGTCGTGTACCGCGATGTTTGAGGCGACGAGTTCGCCGTCTTTCAGAACGCCGTAGCAGAGCGTCCCCTCGCTGTTTTTCACCACCACCTGGTTGTCCGCCGTAGTGTAGAACGCCAGGTGTCCGTTACCGTTGGTATAGAGCATCACCGTAGTGCCGTCGCTCTGCCTCTGGGGGAAGAGTTCGTGTACCGCGTGTATGGCACTTGCCGACAGTCCCACTGCCATCATCGCTGATGCCAAGAATAGTTTTTTCTTCATATATATGTTATGATATTAATAGATAGCGCAATGGTTTGCAATTACATAAATACACCCTGCAAATATACGAATATTTGCAATATCCTCGTTTCAACGCGCCGAATATTTATCATAGTTTTAGAATTGGAGCGGAAGAAAGGGAGAAAACGCCGTAAACGGAAGAAACGCCGCACTCTCCTTGAACCGGAGAAGTGCGGCGTTTCCGTATCATTCATAACGGTGCGAAGCCGTCATATCGGGGAAGTCTGTTACTTGTTCATGAACTTCTTGCCGTCCTTGACAACGATGCCCTTGAAGCTCTTTGAAACCTGCTGGCCGGCGAGGTTGAACATACGGCTGTCGGCAGACTTCTTCTCGTCTACCTTCACGCCTTCCACAGCGAGGGCAGCGTCACCCTGTGCGATGCAGATGTTCAGGTTAGCCTCGATTCCGCCGCGGCCCTCGATAGTGAGCACGGCGTTACGGCCGGTAACACCTGAAGGAAGAGCGTCGAAATTGAGCAGGAGCACGTTAAGGCCGTAGCTGTCATAGCTTGCGGTGTTCACGCTGGGATGTATCCAGTCAGGGCAATCCACGATGTCGTAGTTGGCAGAACCCTGCTCATCGTAGAACGAAGTGGCGGTGAACACGGGAACGCCGGCGAACTCCTCAGTGGTGCCTTCGTATGTAGCGGTGCCGTCTGCGCTTACACGGATCTTGTTGTACTCGAGATTTTCCGGCTCATCTTCGTAAAGACCATTTGGCAGCACTTCAATCTTCTCGAACATACCATAGAGGGAAAGATTTACAGCGATCCTACCATCAAAAGTCAATCTGGTGTAGTTCGACCCGTCGGGAGTAAGAACTATATATCCGTTAGCATAGTCATATTCATCCTCGATGTCGCGTCCTTCGATACCGAAATCAACGCCGTCCTGCTCGAGACCGGAAACTACAACGGCGAACTCCTGTCCTGCGGGGATCACGAACGGCTCAGTAACCTCGCCGAAGATTTCATCCTGCTTCTTTGATTTGAATATAACAGTACCCGAAGTGAGCTTCTTGCTGTTTCTCGTATAAGACGTCTTGAAATCGAGGGTGTCGGCAGCGGTAGCTGTCAAAGTCTGGAGAATCTGGTCTCCGGGAACTTTTCTGGTGTACGCCGTTCCGTCAGAGTAAGTTCCTGACTCCTCTGTAACGTTTGTGATATACACTGTCAGTGTCTTACCCTCCGGGATAGGCTGCGATGCGGTAACGCCGTCTACTGCAACTGCCTCCACATAAAGGGGAGAGCTAAGAGCCGGGAACACCTGCTCCGTTGCGGTAGCGGTGTACGCAGTGCCAGACGAGCTGCTTGTATATTTTCCGGAACCGAAGAGGTTGTCGTTGTCCAAGATGCCCCAAGACTGGATATTGCCATAATAAGTGCCTTCGTACTCGTAAGCGGCAGACGGACTAACCAGCCCCAAGTTGCTTATAGTATCAGTAACAACCAACGGCACCTGATACTGTGTATAACCTAAACGGAGTGCATAAAGGTTGTTGTCGCCGAAAGACCAGGAGTTCTTGCCCACAGTCACCACCGGACCGTAGAAGCTGCCGCTGGGAAGGTACTGCGTAACAAAGTTTCCGTTCTCGTCAGCCTCCATTTCAGTGCTGTTCACAGTCCATGTAGACGCGCCTGTGCTCATGTTCTTGAAAGTGATGTCGGTCATAGGCGGCACTGCATAGGCGATAGCGTAATATCCCCTGCCGGTGTACATGTCATAGCCACGGAAGAGACCGCCCTGCGGCTGATAGTAAACACCGTTTGAAACAATCTTTTTGGGGCCTTTCGCAGCCGTAGTGGCCATCTTCATCTGCTTGTTGAGAGAAGGCAACTGAGGAACCATAGACTTGTTTACAGTCCCGAAGCTAAGGCTCTGGGCTGAAGCCGCGCCTGCCAGCGAAGCTAAAGCTAAAGTAAAAAACAATTTTCTCATAATACAAAAATTTATAATCGCGTTAATTTAATCTTATCTCTGTCTTGTCATCCGCATTGGCGACGGAAGTCAGCTTCACCGTCTGAAGGTTGAAGCGTGTCGTGGATGCCGTCACCGTGAAGGTCTGCCCCATGAAATCGAGGAACTCCTTTATCGCCGGGACTCTCTCCATCATGGTCGCGCCGTTCTTTGTGGAGACGTAAGCGAAAGTCTCCGTGCCGTTGCCCTTGGTCATTTTCACAACGTAATCCACGCTCACGTTCGCCTGTTTCGGCCTCTTGCAGTTGAACGAAATCATCAGGTCGCTTGAGGAGCGGTTGAAGGTGATGTTCGCCAGAGTGACGTTCATGGACTTCATCTGCGTCCCCACCTTTGAGTAGAGCGTCTGGAACTGGCCCGACATTTCCACGGCATCGTCAATCACCCACTTTCTCGTGTCCTTCACCAAGAGGGAGTCGAACACATAGCAGGGGTCGGGACCCTCAAGGTAAACGGCATCGTCGTTCTCATCCTCGAAGATGTCCTTCTCCTGGTTCCATTTCAGTTCCTGCACATAGTGCTCGCCGTAGAGCTTTGAATCCCTGAAGCGGAGGTAGAAGTCATTGCCTCGCTTGGTGATGAGGAAAGGGTTGAACTCTTCGCTCGTCACCTTGTCGGCATGCCACTCGTAGATGCTCGGCATACCCTCGTTGGCGTCCTCGAACTTGTATTTCAGGTCGCCGGCGTGGAGCGTGTCGGCATAGAGGGCAGAATTGGAGAAAAACTCCTTCTGGAATTCCCTCACTCCGTAGAGGTAGCTCTCGTAGTCCACGCCCTCCTCCACGGGGGTCATCAGGTTGTAGGTACCGCGCTTCTTGCCTTTGAGCATCATATACGAAGCGTCCTCGGGAGCGTCCACGATGATGAACTCGTAGTCTCCGCCGATACCCGTTCCGGTCTCGTCCACCTTGTTGTCCTGCGTACCGGTGCTCGGCACGTCCTCAGGGTCGGAGAATGTGTGGACCACATTGTTGTATGTGTCGAAAGAGAGCACCGGACCGTTGTCGGTAATCACGTTCCACGTAGAGGTGGAACTCATCAGATAGTCGTTGCTCAGAGAATTGAGCATGGCCGCGTCCACGGTCTTGTTCTCGTGGAAACGCAACAGCAGCAGATAGCCGTTGCCGTAGGGGGCCTCGTCTTGTTTCGTGGGATAGAGCTGCAACGCCCATCCGTTGGGGGAGGCGGTGAGACGCTTTGAATAAAGCGCGCTCGCCTCGTTCAGGCGTTCAGCCGCGCTCTTGTCGAAGAGATTGTCTTCCTCGTTCACACAGGCGGTGAAGGACAATGCCGCAGAGCACAGAAGTGCCAAAGAAAATATCTTGTTCATAATCTGTCAGTCTTTCTTAAATCTGTTATTCTTGCAAAGCCTTGAACTTGTTTACCCAGTCGCGCAGCTCATCGATAAGGTCCTTGCCTGAAGGCTGCACGGAAATGAGCTTGTTCTTCAGAGACTCGTTCTCGACAACGAAATTGCCGTCGGCGTCGGTCTCGTAAGTGCGCTCCTGAACCGCCCTGCGCAGCACGTCGAGGTCTATGCCGTAGTTCTCCTTGAGGTATGTCCTCACCAGTTCCACCTTGCGCAGGATAGTGGCGCGGCCGTCCACGCCCGTCTCGTGCAGCCACTGCGGCTGTCCCTTCTCGTTGAGGGCCACGGTGCCGTCGGCGTTGCGCAGACACTTGCGGCGGTAAACCTTGTTGTTCGACCCGCTCTTGGTAGCCTTGTAATAACCTATGGTGTCGAGGCTGCAGCCAGGAGTGAGCAGGGCGTTGTAGGCGGAGAGATTCTTGCAGTCCACCTCTTCCCACTCGAAACTTGCCGACTCGAGCTTCTCCTTCCACTTGAGCGAATCCATCGTCACGTAGTTGGCGAAAGACTCTGCCCAGTCCTCAGAGTACGCGCTTGAAGCGTAGGGAGTGACAAAGCCGGCGCCGGCCTTCAGCGAGTCAGCCGCGTCGCTCCATCCCGAAGCGTCGTAAGAACCGCTCGAAATGGCGTTGAACGCCGTCTGGTGCAGGATGTTCTGGTCGAGGATGTGAGCGAACTCGTGGTGCATCGTCTTGAAGAAATACTCGTTCATGTTGTCGATGTTCCACACGTTGAGGTTGTTCACGTTGTAGAGGTTGATCTTCACACCGGAACTCGCGTCACCGAGGGTCTCAGTGCCCGAAGACACGTTGTAGTTCTTCGAACCCGTGATGTTGATGATGCGGGGGCTGTACTGCTTGAGGAACTGCTCGCCAGCCACCTCTTTATATACGTCGTACCAGAGGTACTTGATGAGCACGGCGAGGTCCACGCTGTTGTCGTACGAAGCCGGGGTGAGGTTCTTGTTCTTGTCGGAACCCTTGTCGTCGAACTTGTACGTGTACTTCATGTTGTAGGCCTCGAGAAACTCCTTCTTTGCGAAGGTGTCGAGAGGGAAAGTGTACAGCGACTTGTCGAGGTAGTCGTGACGGGGGTCAGTGTCGAATATCGTGCTGGTGAAATCGTCCTTGGAGCAGGAAGTGAAACCCGCAGACAAGGCAGCCACAGCCACGAAGAGTAATGATTTCAAGTTAAGTTTCATTTTCGTTATCCTCCTCTTTATTTAGTATTAACAACGAAGCTGCTTGCCTTCATGGAGAGCTTTGCGGCGTTGGCGTCCACACCGGTTGTGGGCCTTGACGAATCCATGCCTCCTGAGATAGACTCCCACGGCACCTCGATAGCGCGCACCGCGTCGTCGTAGTTCGACTTGTAGACATCCTTGTAAACGCCCACCTCGTGTGTGTAGTCGATGCCCCAACGCTTCACGTCGAAGAAGCGCAGTCCGTCGAATGCCGTCTCGTAACGGCGGAAGTCGTTGATGCAGTTCATGTAAGGCACCGCCCCCTCGGGAACGATGAAATCCGCGCTCATGCGCTGGGTGAAATCCCAGTTCTGGTAGCAGTTGGTGTTCAGCGTTCCGCTTGCGGGGTTGTAGTAGCCCCTTGTGCCGAACTCGCTGTTTGTCATCATCATCACGTACCTACCGGTGACGTACTGCTTGTAGTCGTCGGCCGACATTGATGCGAGCTGGCAGTTCCAGTACCAGCGCAGGTCGTCGGCAGCCTTGTCATAGTTGCCCAGCATGGCATACGCCTCGGCACGCTCAAGGATGAGTTCGTTTGTGGTGAACGCGCGGTAGATCTGGTGGCAGTAGCCGATACCCGACACCTTGTCGGAGTACTGGAAATGCTCGCCGATCTTGGAGCTGAAGAAGCCGTAGTCGCTCCCCGAACTGCTGAAGAGCTGTCCGCTGACAAGCGAAATGGCGGGACAGATGTAGCCGCTCCACAGTGTCCTGTGGTCGCTGCGTATCATAAGGCACTTGCTCGCCGCCGGCCCGGCGTAAGAATAGCGGTAGCCGAACATACGGCGCTGCATCAGCGAATAGGTGTCGATAAGCATCAGGTTGCCGTTAAGGCTGGGGTTGTGCCACACGTTGGCGTAGTCGGAAAGCGAAGAGCATCCGCTGAACTGCGAGAGGTCCATCACCATGCGCTGGAAGCTGGCAGAGTCGGTGCCGAGCACAGAGTTGGCGTGCTCAATCACCTTGTCGTAGTCGCGTGTGTACAGGTAGTAGCGCGCCGCAAAGGCGTGGGCTGCGTTCACGTTGAAGTGATATTTGGGAGCCGTGGTGTAGTTCACGTCGCTGATGAGCGAGAGGCCCTCCTCGAGGTCTTCGCCTATCTTCTTGTAAGTGTCGGCCACGTTGCCGCGGTCGTATTTCTTTGATACCGTCTCCTCAATCTCCGTCACGTAAGGCACGCCGATGTCGTTCTTGCTCGCCTCGTCGTCCTTGTAAGCCTTGGAGAAGATGTTCACGAGCTGGAAGTGGGAGTAAGCCCTGATGAGCAGGGCCTCGCCCTTGGCGGCCTTCATCGCAGCGGAGAGATTGCCGTCGGGACAAACGCGGTCGATGCCGGCGAGGGCCTGGTTCACGGTAGCCACCGAGTTGTAGTAGCCGAGCCACAGTCCGCCCGGAGAGTCGCTCGTTGAGTAGGTGGCGTTGTCGGCGGCGTCAAACCTGAAGAGTTCGTCGTCGTACTTGGCGTAGGAACTGTAGTTGTAGTGAGCCTCCACCTGCTTGTCGTTGGGGTTGGAGGGAAGGTGCGGCGACTGGTTGTCGATGAGGTTGTCGCTGGAAATCTCACCCACCCACGCGGGGTTGTATTCGGGATAGGCAGAGACAAGGAGCTGGATAACCTTGCTCTCAGAATCTATCTCGGTACGCTCGTCGGGCACCTTGTCGAGGAAGCTTTCGCTGCAAGAAGCGAGAGCCGCGAGGGAAAGCCCGAAAGCGAGAACCTTGTATTTATATGATTTCATAATTCTGTTCTTTCTTTGTTTTTACGGAATACATCGTCTATTAGAGTCCGAGGCGGACTGTAAGAGTGAACTGCTTTGAGAGAGGCGTTGCCAC
>CAVHWJ010000086.1:0-6618 GCA_963639565.1 uncultured Prevotella sp.
TCGCCGCATTACTTTTGCGACCGGGAAGCGGAAACCGCATTTCTCATCAAGCAAGTGGAAAACGGACGTAACACCGCACTGATTTCCCCGCGGCGCATGGGGAAGACAGGACTGATACGCCATTGCTTTAACCAAGAAAGAATAACCGGGAATTTCCACACGTTCTTCGTGGATATATACGCCACTACATCATTGGCGGAATTCGTGTATCTCCTGGGGAAAGCGATATACGAAGAACTGAAGCCCAAGGGAAGGATGTGGACAGACCGTTTCTTCAACATCATCACGTCGCTGCGGATGGGCTTCAAGCTCGACGCAATGACGGGCGAACCAAGTTTCGACATCAGTCTCGGCGACATACAGAAACCGCAAGTCACGCTCGACGAAATATTCGAATATCTGGAAAGTGCAGAGAAGCCGTGTATCGTGGCTATCGACGAGTTCCAGCAAATCGGCAACTATGAGGAGAAAAACGTGGAGGCGATGCTGCGCACGTATATCCAGCGGTGCAAGCAGACCGTATTCATCTTTGCCGGAAGCAAACGGCATCTGATGAGCAATATGTTCAACTCGCCGGCAAAGCCTTTCTACCAAAGCGCGATAAGTATGGGACTGGACGCGATACCGCTCGACGCTTACACCGGATTTACCACGCAGTTGTTTGAAGAGCGCGGAAAACACGTGAGCGCAGAGGTCATAGCCTCTACATACAATATGTTCAACGGTTGCACATGGTTCGTGCAGATGATGATGAACGAGTTGTTTGCCATTACCGGACAAGGAGAACTGTGCGACGAGACGAAATTGGACGTTGCCGAAACAAACGTCATTGCAGCCCAAGAGGCAAGCTACAAAGACATAATGGCGCACCTCGCCCCCAAGCAGAAGCTCATTCTGCAAGCCATCGCCAAGGAAGGCGTGGCAAGAGGTGTCACGTCGTCAGCCTTTATCAAGAAATACAACCTGCCGTCGGCAAGTTCCGTGCAATCCGCCATAAAAGGCCTTATGAAAAACGACATCATCACTCAGGAAGGCGACGCATACAAGGTCTACGACTATTTCTTCTCCACATGGCTGGCAAAGGAGTATTGAGTCAACCAAAGTGTTCATTTAACCAATGACAAATAAAAAGCAATATAAAAGATGAAAGACAAAGAAACCGCAGGAAAGAAAAAGCCCGCCGGCAAGAAGAAGACAAAGGCGAAAATATCGCATATCATCAAGCCCGACAACCTGTCGATGGAGGAATGGCAGACGAAGCTAAGGAGGCAGGTTGCAGAACCGGGGAAGCTGAAGATACGCTGCGTGGACGACGAACTTTGTCCCGGTGAATACGTGGTGTCAAATCCTGAGTCGGACAACGAATACAAGGTGGTCTACCGCGGGGCGAACAGCGAGTGGAACTATTGCTCGTGCTGGGATTTCAAGACATCAAGGCTCGGCACTTGCAAACATATCGAGGCGGTGAAGAAATGGTTGGGGGCAAGGAAAAACCTCCATGTACACAGGGAGATTCCGCCGTACACGTCGGTTTACCTTTCTTATAAAGACGAAAGATGCATCAAGATTCGTATCGGCTCTGACAACAGGGAGGAATACGAGCGGTTGGCAACTGATTTTTTCGACAGCGACTTCACGCTGAAAGAGAACGCCTTTTCCAAATTCGGCAAGTTCCTCTCGCAAGCCCGGAAAATCAGCGACACTTTCAGATGCTACAAGGATGCCATTGACTTTGTTCTCGCCAAGAGGGATGCAGCTTCGAGGGAGAAAATCGTGGCGACATACGACGACACTAAACTTGACTCCCTGCTCAAAGCCAAGCTCTACCCCTACCAAAAGGAAGGCATACGCTTCGCCGCCAAAGCCGGCAAGGCAATCATCGCCGACGAAATGGGACTGGGCAAGACCATTCAGGCCATAGGCACCGCCGAACTGCTCCGCAAGGAGGGCCTTGTGGAGAGCGTGCTCATCCTCTGCCCCACCTCGCTGAAATACCAGTGGCGGAGCGAAATAAGGAAGTTCACCGGCGCGAAAGTCTGCGTGATTGAGGGTTCTCACCTGAAAAGGAAAGATGCCTACAACCGTCCAGAGCCTTACAAGATAATTTCCTACAACAGCGCGTGCAACGACATAAAGATTCTCGGCAAACTGCAGACAGACATGCTGATAATGGACGAGGTGCAGCGGCTGAAGAACTGGAACACGCAGATTTCAAAGGCGGCGAGGAAAATCGAGTCCGACTACTCCGTAATCCTCTCGGGCACTCCGCTGGAGAACAAGCTCGACGAACTCTATTCCATCGTGGAGTTCGTGGACAATTTCCGCCTTGCCCCCTATTACGATTTCAAGGAGAAACACATCCTGACCGACGAGACAGGCAAAGTGCTGGGCTATAATGGTCTCAACGAAATAGGCCGCCAACTCGGCGACATCCTCATCCGCCGCCGCAAGAAGGACGTGAAGCTGCAGATGCCGGAGCGCATCGACAAGAATCTCTTTGTGCCGATGACAAAGGAGCAAATGGAGATGCACGATGAATGGCAGACTATCGTCTCTATTCTTGTAATGAAATGGAGAAACCATCATTTCCTGTCGGAGAAAGACCGGAAGAAACTGTTGCTCCTCCTCTCGCAAATGAGAATGGTGTGCGACAGCAGCTATATCTTAGACCAAAAGACGCGGTTTGACACCAAGGTGGATGAATGTGTAAACCTCATCAGCGACATAGTAAGCGAAGAGGGCGAGAAAGTCGTGGTGTTCAGCCAATGGGAGCGAATGACACGCCTTGTGGCGAAAGACCTGAAAAACCGCGGCATCGGCTTTGAATACCTCCACGGCGGAGTGCCGTCGGAAAAGCGGAAGGACATGGTGGACAACTTTATGAACTCCCCCGAAAGCCGCGTGTTCCTCTCCACCGACGCCGGGAGCACCGGTCTCAACCTTCAGGCTGCCGCCACGATAATCAACATCGACTTGCCGTGGAACCCGGCGGTTCTCGAACAGCGCATCGGACGCATATACCGGTTGGGACAACAGAACAACATCCAGGTAATCAACCTCGTAGCCCCTAATTCCATCGAAGCGTCTATGGTAGGCAAACTCCGTTTCAAGACCTCCATGTTTGAGGGCGTGCTCGACGACGGCGAGGACTCCGTATTCGTGGACAACGACAAGTTCGGCAAAATCATGGAAACCGTCAGCGGACTTGTGGATGATGAAAACGACAGCGAGCATGACGAAAACGGCGAAAGCACAGCAGAAGAGACGTTTGTAGTTTCGGATGAGAAAGAGGAAACTGCCGCCAAAGAAGAGACAAGAACCGAAGAAGAAAATGCGGAAGAAGGAACTGTTGAGGAAGAAACGGCTAATGAGGGAACTGCTGTTACGGAAGCCACGTCTGCCGTCAAGCCCCATAAGCCATCACGTCCCAAGGACCTTGTGGAACAAGGCGTGTCATTCCTCTCCGGACTGGCAGAAACGCTGAAATCCCCCGAAGCCACTGCCGCCCTCGTGGACTCCATAACGGAGAAAGACGAAGACACAGGAGAAATGTCTATCAAGATTCCCGTCGAGAGCAAGGAGACAGTGGCAAACCTGTTCAACCTCATCGGCAAACTGTTCGCGAAATAACCCAAACTGAAAACAAACGCAAAAAGGATGCCGCCCTATCCCCTATCGGACAAGGCGGCATCCTTTTTGTTTTATTGCTCTGAATCTTTATTCAATTACCACGAGCGGAGTGTCTTCCATAACGCTCTCGCCCGGCTGAACCAGAATGGCGGTCACCTTGCCGGCCTTCTCTGCCTCAAGGTTGTTGGCCATCTTCATGGCCTCAAGCACAACCACGACATCGCCCGGCTTCACCTCGTCGCCCACGGCAACATTGATGTCGCGCACCACGCCCGGCAGCGGAGCCTTGAGGGCATTGTTGGCGTTCACCTTGGCAGCCGACGCGGAAGAGGCGGGAGCTACTGTCGGCTGCGGCTGCGCCACGGGCTTCACCACAACCTTCTTCTTCACGGGTTCCGGCTCTTTCTCCATCTCCACGCTGTATGTCTCACCGTTTACGGTGACAGTGGCAACGCAGTCCACGATGTCCTTTATCTCAACATCATACCTGTTGCCGTTGATAGTATATTTGTATTCTTTCATCGTTGTGTTATTTTTGAGGCGACGGTGTCATGTGCAACAGGCGCGAACCCCAGTCGGTGTTCTTCTCCTTTATGGTAATAACGCCCGACTCGCGGTCATGCACGTTGTTGCCGTTGTATTCATGCAGCGCCAATGCGATAGCGGCATATACCTCGTTGTTTGTTTTTCCCATAATAATAAGTTTTTACATAGGAATATTGCCGTGCTTCTTTGCCGGCAGACCCTCACGCTTCGTGGCGAGCTGCGCCAAGGCGCGGCAGATGCGGAAACGCGTGTTGCGAGGCTCGATAACGTCGTCGATATAGCCGTACTTGGCAGCCTGATAGGGGTTCGCGAACATCTCGGTGTATTCCTCCTCCTTCTCGGCGAGGAAAGCCTTGGGGTCTTCGTGAGCCTTGGCCTCCTTGGCGCAAAGCACTGCCACTGCGCCGCTCGCGCCCATAACGGCAATCTCTGCCGACGGCCAAGCGTAGTTGATGTCAGTGCGGAGCTGCTTGCAGCCCATCACGATGTGGCTTCCGCCGTAGCTCTTGCGCAGTGTGACCGTAACCTTCGGAACAGTTGCCTCACCGTAAGCGTAGAGCAACTGCGCTCCGTGGAGGATAACGGCGTTGTACTCCTGACCCGTGCCGGGCAGGAAGCCGGGAACATCAACAAGGCTGACGATAGGAATGTTGAAGGCATCGCAAAAACGCACGAAGCGCGCGCCCTTGCGGCTGGCGTTCACGTCGAGCACGCCGGCATAGCATGACGGCTGGTTTGCCACTACGCCAACGCTCTGACCATTGAAACGTGCGAAGCCTACGATGATGTTCTTGGCGAACTTGGGCTGAACCTCGAAGAACTCGCCGTTGTCCACCACCGCTCCGATTACCTTGTACATATCGTACGCCATGTTGGGGTCTTCGGGGATAATCTCGTTCAGACTGTCCTCCATGCGGTTGATCGGGTCGGTACACTCCTTGCGCGGAGCCTTTTCCATATTGTTTGAGGGGATGTAGCTCAGGAGGGTCTTTATCATCTCCATGGCCTCTTCCTCAGTGGAAGCGGTGAAATGCGTCACGCCGCTCTTGGTGGAGTGAACGCTTGCGCCGCCGAGGTGCTCCTGGTCGATGTCCTCGCCGGTAACGGTCTTCACCACCTTCGGACCGGTAAGGAACATATACGAGGTGTTCTCCATCATAAGGGTGAAGTCGGTCAGGGCAGGTGAATACACCGAACCGCCGGCGCAAGGGCCGAAGATACCGCTAATCTGGGGGATAACGCCGGAGGCGAGGATGTTGCGCTCAAAAATCTCGGCGAAACCTGCCAACGCGCAGATACCCTCCTGAATACGCGCGCCACCGGAATCGTTGATGCCGATAACGGGTGCGCCCATCTTCATTGCCATATCCATAATCTTGCAGATCTTCTGCGCCATCGTCTCCGACAGCGAACCGCCGTTCACGGTGAAATCCTGCGCGAAGATATATACCAGGCGACCGTCTATCGTACCGCAGCCGGCCACCACGCCGTCGCCGAGATACTGCTTCTTGTCCATGCCGAAGTTCGTGCAACGGTGGAGCTTGAACATGTCGTATTCCTCAAAGCTCCCCTCGTCGAGAAGCATGTCGATACGTTCGCGCGCCGTGTATTTTCCGCGTGCGTGCTGCTTCTCGATGGCTTTCTCGCCGCCGCCGATGCGGGCCTCGTCACGCTTTGCGATCAACTGCTTGATCTTTTCTAACTGTTTGCTCATAACTATAAATTATATTTCTTTTTCCGTTTTTGGTCAGATTAGTGCTCGCACAACTCCGTGAGGATGCCACAGGTTGATTTCGGATGCAGGAAAGCGATGTTCAGGTTCTCAGCTCCCTTGCGCGGGGCTTTGTCTATCAGGCGCACGCCCTTGCCTTCACACTCCACGAGAGCGTTAGCCACACCGTCCTCCACGCAGAACGCCACGTGATGCACGCCATGGTTGCCCTTGTCGAGCCACTTCTGTATCGTGCTTTCGGGTGATGTCGGCTCAAGCAGCTCAAGCTTCACGTCGCCGCACTTCAGGAAAGCCGTCTTAACCTTCTGGTCGGCCACTTCCTCTACGGCGTAACACTCAAGTCCCAAAACCTCTTTGAAATACGGAAGAGCTTCCTCAATGCTCTGTACTGCTATTCCTAAATGTTCAATGTGTGAAATTTTCATATTATTACAATTATAATTAATATGTGCAAAGTTACTGATTTTATTTCTTAGCAGATAATCTTTTTACAATATTTGTCAAACAGACCCGATATTTATCTACTTTTTTTCAACGGCGCACACGAGCGTGAAGCTGCCGTTGATAGCGAATTGCATACCCACCGCACAGCCGCGCCTCATATTCTCCATGCAGAAATTTCCGGTGGAAATGCCGCCGGCCGCCGGAACACCGTTCATCCGCATTTCGTCAAAAGAAAGGCGGTCTGCGCTGTGCAGCTTATACAGTGT
>CAVHWJ010000086.1:7310-9606 GCA_963639565.1 uncultured Prevotella sp.
ATATAGGTGTTGTTGTTTATGCGGCGGAAATTCTTGTCGTCTTCGTCATACTCGTCCTGTATCTCGCCCACGATTTCCTCCAGCACGTCCTCAAGCGTGACGATGCCGCAGGTGCCGCCGAACTCGTCCACCACAATGGCGATATGCACGCGGTTGTTCTGGAACTCACGCAGCATATCGTCCACCTTTTTCGTTTCCGGCACAAAATAAGGGGCGCGGATAAGACCCTGCCACCTGAACGTGTCCGGCTTGTCGATGTGCATCAGCAAGTCCTTGATATAGAGCACTCCCTTGATGTTGTCGGAATTGCCCTGGTATACGGGGATGCGGCTGTAGTTGTTGTCCACCACGCATTTCACCACCTGAGAGAACGGTGCATTTATGTCTATGTCCACCACATCCTTGCGGCTGGTCATAATCTCCTTAACTGTCTCGTCGCCCACGCGGATGATACCCTGAAGCATACTCTTCTCGTCCCTTATCGCCTCGTTGTCGGTAAGTTCGAGAGCCTGTCCAAGCTCATCAACGCTCAACACATGACTATCCTTGTGCAACATGTGCTCCATCATCACGCCGCTACTGAGAAGCAGCGTCTCTATGGGCCAGAAAAGTTTTCTGATGAACATCACTCCGCCTACCACGCTCCGGCAAAAGGCCAAAGGGTCCTGACGGGCGAAGACCTTTGGCATTATTTCGCCGAAAAGCAAGAGCAGGAAGGTAAGCAACACCGTGATGCAAAGGAATTTCAGCCAATATGCGTCGCCGAAATCTATCAGTTCGCCGAACACATAGTTGCAGAGCATGATTACGGTGACGTTCACGAAATTGTTTGCCACAAGAATGGTGGCAAGCGTGCGCTCGCTGTCTTCACGCAGAATATTTATGTTTGCGTCCTTTGTATTGTCCTCCGGGTGCATCTTGTTAAGGTCCGAAGGCGAAAGACTGAAAAAAGCTATCTCAGAACCGCTCGCAAAAGCCGATACGCCGAGCAGAATCACGACGAGGGCTGCGGCGAGACAAACGTCCCATGTGGGTTCCCGGAAAGAAACTTGCTCTATCGCCCGTTCTATAAAAGAAATACTCAATTTATAAATATATTACATTAAACATAACGTCAGACGACCGCCGCATCAGAACGGCATTTCGTCCTCAGCCAAACTTCCCGACTGTCCGCCGGAACTTGCCTGTGAAGCATCTGTTTCGGACTTGACTGCCAGCGCAGCGGTTTCCGCCTCTCCATGGGCGGCGTTCACCGTACCCTTGGGAGTCAGCATCTCCATGTTGTCAGCCACAATCTCCGTGACATAACGCTTCACGCCCTTTGCATCGTCATAAGAACGGCTGCGTATCTTGCCCTCGATGAAGAGTTTGTCGCCCTTGTGGACGAACCTTTCGGCGACCTTCGCCAAACCCTTGTAAAGAACGATATTGTGCCACTCCGTCCTGTCCGGCACCTGGGTGCCGTTCTGCAACGTATAGCCGCGCTCCGTAGTAGCGAGGGAGAACATCGCCACGGCCGTGTCACGGTCGTAATACCTCACGTCGGGTTCTTTGCCGACATTGCCGATAAGCATCACCTTATTCATACCTGTTGCGCATTAGTCAAACAAAAAAAACGGAAGAAAAACCGCCGTCATTTCCACATTCCCAGATAAGAGAACTTGAAATTCTTGCCCTTTGACGAGGGGAACTGGCTGCGGCTGTCCACACGCCCTTTGAGATACTCCACAATCCTGTTGTAGCAGTCAAGCCCCGAATTGGCCTTGCACGCCGCAACAAAATGCGTGTCGCGGTATTCATGCTTGCCTGTGCCGGGAACCATAACGACACGCTTGAAATCGAGCGTGCCTTCATACCACCCGGCTTTCGGTTCAGCCAACTTGTTCACCACAGCCGGCGTGAAGTCGCGCTGTCCCGAAGACGAGGCGTTGTCGCCGCTGGAACGCAGTGCCTTTTTCTGCTTGAAGTCAAGCATCGTGGCGGCTTCTGTCTTTATGATGATGAAATAAACCCTCGGACGGATTTTGTAACGCTTGGGATAATATACATCGCTGGCGACATATTCCCTGATGTCAGACTCCAAATCCTCATTCATCCCAATTTCCTGTATTGAAGCGAGAAAATCTATAGCGTCATCAACATCGTGAACCAATGTCTCCTTATCGAAATATCTTAAATATAAATTCATGATTGTGCTTTTTCAATAACATAGAAAAAAAAGAGCGGAAAACGGGACTCGGACCCGCGACCCCAACCTTGGCAAGGTTGTGCTCTACCAACTGAGCTATTTCCGCAA
>CAVHWJ010000087.1:0-9501 GCA_963639565.1 uncultured Prevotella sp.
TCGGTATATTGTCGCTTTCTGCATGACTTATCGGATTTATGCTGCAAAGGTACGGTTTTTTGGCGAAACATCAAAGTAAATTACTGAATATCAAGCGTTTAATTTATAGAACATCCCTTGAACGAATTGGCCTTGCCCTCCAAAAGGTTGAGTTCCACTACGTCGCCGATGGAGTTAATCTCCACCTTGCCGCTTGCCCAAGCCTTGTCTCCTCTGACGAATTCGACGAAGACTTTGTTGAGCGAGGAATCCGCCGCAAGGCAAACTGGCACAAACTCTGTCATTTCAACCGTGGTAGACTCATAGTTGATGTCGAGCTTTACCGTGCCGACTTTAATCTCGTCGTCGGAAATCTCCGCGTCCTGCGTTGAGGCATAGAGGGCGGCGCCGGTGGCTACGGCCGTCATCGGGTCTATGCTTGTATCAACGTTCGGGGTGACTTGCTCGCGCAGCATTTGGCGGATAAGGGGACTGTGTGTCGGACCGCCCACAAGAATAAGTTTTGTGATTTGCGAACCATTGAGGTTGTTGCGCTGAATAAGGTTCTTGCAGATGTCCACGGCCTTTTGGAAATGCGGACGCATCACGTCAAACACCTGTTCCTGTGTCAGTGTCAGGTCAAGTTCGATTTCTTCCCCGTCCTCATCCTCTCCAAGTTCTCCCAAGTTGGAAATGATGTCCTCGTGGTCTTTGAACGATAGCTGGTTCTTCGCATCCTCGGCGTATGTCTTCATCGCGTCGCGGAGCACTTGCTTTTTGTCCATATCCATCAGAATGTGGTCTATGGAATAATTCTCCTTTAGATATGGCATTATTATATTGTCTACAATGGCATAGTCCAGATTCTTTCCGCCAAGATAATTGTCTCCTTCTGTATCGAAGACTTGCATGATTCCATCCTCAACCTTTAGCAGAGCGGCATCGAATGTTCCGCCGCCAAAATCAAAGACCATCCATAAACCGTTCTTCTCTTCTGATGAAATACCATACGCCATCGAAGCGGCAATAGGCTCCTGGAGCAGTTCGCAATGTTTGAAGCCAGCCATCTTTGCCGCCTCTATCGTGGCTGTCTTTTGGTTGACAGTAAACTTGGCGGGAACCGTGATAACAACCGAACTAAAAGTTTCGTCGGTGACAAAAGATTTCAAAGTCTTCAGCACCTCTGCCGACAATTCTTCAGATGTGAAATTGCAGTTTTTGTTTGTGCAGACGTAGTTGGTGTTAGTCGCCATAGTCCGCTTAAACTCAACATAGCTATTGGCGGCCCCGAGCCTCCAAGTCTTTGTGGCACGTCGCTTGTCTTGCTTCATGGTGTTATAAGCACCATCGCCAACTCTTATCGAGCCTTTCTTGTTTACAGAGACGCATGACGGCATCGTGTCCTTCAACACGTCAGTTTTGATTATGACCGGTTCGCCCTTTTCCATGCGGCTGATAGCGGAATTTGTGGTTCCGAGGTCTATGCCGTAGTCTATCTTGTTTCTTGCCATGATATTATTGTGTTTTTAGATGTTTTGACTTACTGTTATTTCGGCGGCTTGTATCATCTGCCCGTTATAATTGATTTGCGGTTTTATGATGCCCGTAATTATCTGTTTGCCTTCCTCCAGGTCTTCGTCCGCCACGAAATTGGCGGTCACTTTCATCCCCTCATTGTATGGTTTGCCCAGCATATCAACGATTTCGTAACCGTTGGCTTTGAAATTGTCCTTGATACGCTCCACGGCTTTCGCCAGTTGCCTATAGCCCTTGACTGAGGGATCCATGCGCGCCATGTTCAACTCTATTCTGACAATTTCATCGGCTACTTTTAAGGCAAGGGAGTGGTCGGGCTTGTCGCTGGCTTCATTTTTCGGAGCATTCGTGATTTGTCTATCGAACAGTTTCAATAGCTTGTCGTCAAGTCTAATCGATTCTTCCTGCATCTTTGCTTGGGCTGTTTGCAATGCCTCTTGGGCTTTGCGAACTTCATCAATAGAAGTATTACCTGATTTAATGCGTCTTATCAATCGGTAAGTCACTCCAGCTATGACAACCAATATCAGTATGATAATGATGCAAGCCAACAGAGTGCGGCTTTGCAATGTTTCTTGGTTCGTCTGCACATTACTGTTGGTCTTTTCTATCATGCCGTTCACATTCTTGCGGTCGGCAGATTGAGATTCAGTCAATTGTTTGCATGCATTGCGTAAGCTGTCAATAGCAGCTCTGTGGGTTTTGTTCTCACTTTTGAGGGATTGTATTCTTCTGTCGCTCTCGTTCTGCTTATCTTTCAGTCTGCATAAATCGTTGGCAGTACGTGTATGTTGATTTTGTAAATTGACATACTTTTCCTCCAACGATTTAATTTTATCATTGTCGGACGGTGACTTAGCGTTTGTTACTTGACTAACGCATATTATCAGTAATAGAATGGTAAATATCTTTTTCATTGAACATCAATTAAAAATACAACAAATTAAAATTATAACTCCAATAATAATTGCAATCAGACATCCCCAATTTGTATCGCCTGTCGTTGTTGGAACTAATGTAGACGTGGATATTCCTAAAGATTCACATAACTCTTTTAATGTTTGTCTATTTTTGTCATACCTATTTTTGAAATCCGTTTCCTTATCAAACGAATCCATCAACTTGGTAGCTCTCCATGCTTCATTTGCAGCTTTTACAAGGTCTGCCTTTAATTTCTTCAATGTGTCCGACGTTCCATTGATTTGTTCCATTATAGCTAATATTCTATCATCTATACCTCTGTCATGCAAGACAGAAATATAGTTCTGAGCCTGATTTACCTCAGCTATTACATTACTTAATGCGTTGCTAACGACTAATGTGGAAATCTTCAAATAATATCCACTATTTCGTCCAAGTTTTTCTTTGATTGTTTGCAAAAGGGGCTTTGTGTTATTAAGCAATTCTATGGCATAACTGATTTTATCTGGTAAAGAACTGTATTTATGCAATTCTTTACGTATAGCTCTATCCTCTGCAAACACCTCTAATGGTGGTAGGTCATCTATAATGCTTTGAAGAATATCAGTATACTCCTTGCATTTATCCATTGCAATTTGACCGACAACAATGCTATTGGCATATGTTTGAAGCACCATAGCTTTCCTTGCCGCATCGGGTTCTTCTGAATCATTGTAATAGTCTATTCCACATTGAAGTATCTCCAAACCCAACTTGTCGGCTATTGTCTGATATTGTATATCAGCCGGGGAAAGTAAATTTCTCAATTGAGAAATGGGCTGTTTAGTGCTATTCATCAAAACATTACCAGCTTCAAGCCTTGTAGAAGAGCCGTTGTCGTTTGTTTTTTTTGCAACATCAATCGCGTCTTGTATAAGGTTGACGATAGGCTTTACAGCTTTTTCTTTAACGTAATCTTTCCATGTCGTATTTGTTGTAAGGGGTAGCAGTTTACTTGCTCCTATTTCCTCACACAGGACATCAAGAAAAGCAAAAGCCAAGTCGGCAGCGTCAAAATTTCCGCCATTTCCGATAATGGCAGATACGAGTTGGCTGACGTATTCTTCTTTACCGTACAATGTTTCGGCGCACGTTATGGCATTGCCGTAGTTGTCGCGCATCAAAGCGCACACGATACGGTTCTGCAAAGACGATGCGCTTTCTTTCTTTTCCCAAATCTCCTCGGCTTTGTCTATTTCTCCTGCAACAAGATGGTTAAAAGCCACTTCGTCCAACGGCGTAATCTTTACGAACCAAAACTGGGCGTAGAGTATCTGGTCTTTCGGCAGAGTAAGTTTCGCTTCGGCATCTGCCACCGAAGCTTCCGAGCGGTCAATTGGTGAAAGGTATTGGGGCAAGTCCAAAGGAAAAGAAACAGGTCTGCCCACCCTCAAAAACGCTCTCATGCGGTTGTGGTTAGCCAGTCTTTCCCTTGTGGGGGAGTTTGAATAGACCCCTAAAATGCGGTAAGGATTGTTTTGCAGTATGTTCATTCTAATTCCGTTAACAAACGATGCCAACCGACTCCTTTGTTGACGAAATCCACTTACTGATGCATATTAAAAAGCGCGGAGCCAGTTCTGTCACCCGTTCCACGATCGATAGGCCTTCGCATTGCCCTGTAAGTCGAAACGAGCAACGCCGAAAGCCCCACGCCAGTGTAAGTATATGGTCAGCCCTCCCCATGGCAACGGGTGCGGAATACACCCGAAGCCATTGAGGGCTGTATATAATACACTCCATGAGGCGTTCTGCATTGCTTTGTCTTGACTTACATTTGAAGTTGCGAAGTTCATCGACCGTCAAACCAAAGCGTACAAAAACGCCTTATGCCATATATGTATGTCCGCCCGACCTCTGCCCATCGGGGCTTCCGGTATGTTTGCGGACGCTACAAAGCGTAACGTTTTTATTCTAAACAAGAGTAGAAAGCTGTCGTTTTTTTTTGTTCAAAAAGTTTTACGTCACGGATTTCTGTGTCGGTACGTTGGTGTTTACGTGCTTTCCATATTGGGTAGTGCTTCCTCAGTCCGTTTTCACCTCTTTCATGTCTATCAGTCCCTTGCCCGTGTCGTCAAGCTCCACGGCGAGGGCGATTACCTTGCGGCGGTCTGCCTTGAAGGGGGCGGCGTAGCGGTTCCGGATAATCTGCTCTTCGGCGGCGCCGATGCCGCCGTTCTTTGAGAGCTTCAGCTCTATCACATAGATGAATTTCGGGGCGGTGACAACCATGTCTATCCTGCCGGTGGAAATCATGCGCTCCACCTCCACCCTGAACCCGAGGGCGTTGAGGATGGTGCTGATGACAAGGCGGTAGCGTTCCTCCATATCCATGCTGGCGAGTTTCTTGTTGCTGTACGGCACGTCGGCTATGAGGGCTTTCAGACATTTCTTTGTCTCTCCGGTGTCGCCGTTTGCCATGGCGTACATGAGCGAGTTCTGCGCGGAAAGCACCTCGCTGCCGGTCTGCATGGTGAGTGCCGGTATCACAATCTTATACAGTGCCTTGCGCACCTCGTGGTCGGGGATGCCCAGAATGTATATCCCGTCGGCATAGCTCTTTATGGTGAGATAGCCCGACTGGTAGAGGAACAGTTCCGCCCCTCCGTCCGACACGTCGGATGTCTCCAGCGTGTCGCCGTCTATCGGACAGTTCTCGAAATCCCTAAGGCGGATTTCCATGTTGTCCACGAACTTGGTGAGGAGCGAGGTGGCTCCCGAAGCCGCCCAGTAGTTGCGCAGTTTCTTGTCGCACAGGGCGTTGATGAGGCTGAATGGGTTGAAAACGCCGGTCATATTGTCGGCGCTGAAATGATAGCCGTCGTAGTAGACCGTCAGCTGTTCGATGGTTTCGTCTACGTTCCAGCCGTTCCTTTCGCCCAACTCTTTTATCTCCGGCATGAAATTCTGCACCAGCTCTTCTTTCGTGATGCCGCAGAGAGCGGCGTATGGGGCGTCGAAGCTGATGTTGCTGAGGTTGTTGAGCACGGAGAACAGGGAAATCTGCGTGAACTTTGTGATGCCGGTGATGAAGACGAAGCGTTCAAACTCGTCGTTGGCCTTCAACACGGCGAACACCGATTTGTAAAGGGCTGTACAGGCTTCGTGTTCCGGGGTTTTCCATGAGTGTTGCAGGGGCGAGTCGTATTCGTCCACGAGCACGCAGACTTGCAGTCCCGTAGCCTGAAACGCCGCGCGGATGATGTTTTCAAAGCGCACGGCGAGGGAGTCTTCGCCGCTCGCTTCCACTTGGTATTTCCTTTCGTAATCACGGAACGCGTTGTTGAGGTATGACCTGATGGAAGCGGCGTCGGCGCCGGCTCCGCTCATGTCGAGGCGGATTACGGGATAGCGTTTCCATTCGTTCTCCATGCGCATGATTTCCAGCCCCTCGAAAAGTTCTTTCCTCCCCTCGAAATAAGCCTGGAGCGTGTCCACGAGGAGCGACTTGCCGAAGCGGCGCGGACGGCTCAGGTAGTTGTATTTCTTCCTCTTGTTGGCAAGTTGCCAGATGATGCCGGTCTTGTCTACATACACATAGCCGTTCTTCCTTATTTCAGTGAAAGACTGGATGCCTACGGGCAATATTCTGTCGTTCGTTTCCGTCATAAATGCAGTTCTCTTGATAACTCGCTACAAAGGTGGGGCAAAAAAACGGAAAAGCAAAGAAAACGTTTTGTTAAAACGGTGTCATTTCCTTAAAAACCTCACGATTTCGCCTATCCACAGCACGAACGACGTGGCGACGGTGATAATCACCCAGTCTATCGGTTTCACGCCGCCTTCCGCCACGTTGAACATCTCCTGCAGTCCGGGACATTCCGTCATCAGCACCTGCCCCACGAAGATTACGAGGGCGATGATGATGAACCACTTGGTGTCTTTCCACGAGAGACCCTTGAAAGCGGAGTCGGAGGTCATGAAAGCCTTGGCGTTGAACATGTTCCAGAACTGGAGCATCACGAAGATGGTGAAGAACAGTCCGAGTTCGTATGGCGACAGACCCGTGTTCTCGCCCCATGCAGCCGTGCCGTCGAAGATGTCGGTGAGGCTGCTGATTTCGGTGTGCTGGAAATAGATGCAGAGGTCGAGCAGTATTGCGGTGAAGACGCCGCCCACGCCGAGGATGCCGGCACCCATGCCTTTCAGTATGTGTTCGTTCACCGACCGCGGTTTCTCCGCCATGACGGTCTTCGTCGGCGGCAGCGATGCCAGGGCGAGGGCGGCGAACGTGTCCATGATGAGGTTCACCCACAGCATCTGCGTCACCGTGAGGGGCGACTCCTCGCCGATGAACGCGCCGATTGCCACGATGAGACAGGCCGTCACGTTCACCGTCATCTGGAACAGGATGAACCGCTTGATGTTCTTGTATAGCGAACGGCCCCACATCACGGCGTTGGCTATGGTGGCGAACGAGTTGTCGATGATTGTCATGTCGCTGGCTTCCTTTGCCACTGCCGTTCCGTCGCCCATCGAGAGGCCCACGTTGGCGGCGTTGAGTGCCGGGGCGTCGTTGGTTCCGTCACCCGTCACGGCGACCACATAGCCGAGGCTTTTCAGGATGCGCACTGCGCGCTCCTTGTCGTTGGGGCGGGCGCGAGAGATTATCTTCACCTTGGGCAGACGCTCCCGCAGCTCCCCGTCGCTCATGGCGGCGAGTTCGGTGCCGATAAGGATGTTCTCGTCGGTGTCGGTCTCCTGCCACAGCCCTAACTGCCGGCCTATTTCCTTTGCCGTGCCGGGAGCGTCGCCGGTCACTATCTTCACCTGTATTCCGGCGTTGAGGCAGTCGGCAATGGCGCCAGGCACGTCCGTTCGCACAGGGTCTTCAATGCCCACGATGCCCATCATTGTGAGGTCGCCCACGGCCAGCCGGCCGTCTTTGAAAGCTCCGTCGGCGGTGTCAAGTTCCTTGTAGGCGAAAGCCAGCGTGCGGTTGGCGTGGCTCTGATATTCGGCGAGCTTTTCTTCGTACAGTTTCTTCTCGCCGTCTGTCAGAGAGCACATCCCCATTAGGATGTCGGGCGCGCCCTTTACGTAGACGGTGGGTTTGCCCGTGACGGCTGACTTCACGAGGGTCGCCATGTATTTTAGTTCGGTGGTGAACTGTATTCTGTCAATCACGTCAGTCGTCTCTCTCAAATCAAGGTATTTCACTCCCTGCGCGTTGAGCCACAGCAGCAAAGCTCCCTCCGTGGGGTTGCCTATCGTCTTTGTCTTCCCTGCGTCGGAGAAATCAAGGTTGGCGGTGGTGTTTATGGCGATGCACTCCTTCAAGAGCGAAGAAGCCCTGTCTGTGCCGAGTTTTTGGTTGTCGAGACCCTCAAACGCGGTGTCCACCACGGTCATTTGGTTCTGCGTCAGCGTACCGGTCTTGTCGGAGCATATCACTGAGACCGCGCCCATCGTCTCACAGGCGTGCATCGTGCGCGGCAGCGTGTTCTGTTTCATCAGCCGCTTCATGCTGAAAGCCAGGCTCAATGTCACGGCCATGGGCAGACCCTCCGGCACGGCTACAACAATCAGCGTTACGGCAATCATCACCGAGTTGAGGGCGTATTGGATGAGCGCGGGCCAGTTCGTGGCGGTTGCCGTTCCTTCTGCGAAATAGGCGATGATGCCTACGATAGGCAGAATCATAAAGGCGAGCATCTGCCAGAGTTCCACGCTCTTCTCGTTGTCGGCGTTCTTCTTCTTGTTGAGCGCGAAAAATATGACTGCCGCCAAGACAAGCGCGCCGGCGAGGCATCCTGCCAGCGCGGCATAGTTGGGGTGGGGGAGCGTCACGGCGTGTCGGGCAAGACGGCCTACGACGATGATAACGCCGATGCCGTAGCTCGTCTTCGTGATAAGGTTCGCCAGCTCGTCGAGTTTCTCGCCGAGCGGCGTGGCCTCGCCGTCTTTCACCTGCGCCGCCTCGAACACCTTGCCGCAAGCCGTCGCGTCGCCCACGGCAAACACGCGCGCCACGCAGTCGCCCTCCATCACCGTGCAACCTTTCATCACGTGGTTGGAGGGATAAGTCGCGTCCTTGTCAAAGTGCGCCGGGTCGGTGGTCTTGGCGCATTGCGGTTCGCCGGTGAGGGAGGATTCGTTCATCGTGAGGTTCATGCAGCTGAGCACCTCTGCGTCGGCCGGCACTTCCTCGCCGGCTTCGAGCAGGATGATGTCGCCCACCACGATGTCCTTGCGCGCCACCTGGCATACGTTGTTGTTGCGCACCACCTTCACGAGTGTGTCGTCGTTCACCTCGTTGAGGCTCTTGAATGTCTTTTCGTTCTGTGCCTCAAGGATATGTGCCACCGTCGTGGCAAGCAGCACCGCCGCCGCTATGCCGACGAGTTCGAGATACGGTCCCCAGCCCTCCGCGCCGCCGAACACGCCGTTATAGAAAGCGATGCCTCCCGAGAGAATAAGGGCGAAGAGCAGGATAGTGAACAGTGAGTCGATGTTGAAAGTCTTTTCCTCCTCGTTCCACTTGCCGCCGAGATACGCCACAAGGTAGGTGAGGGCAAAGAGTACGAACGACAGTACGGGTGCTATCCAAAGCCCCTCGTGCCGGTAGATGCCGCTGAGTGGCAGCACGGTTGCCGCCAGTGCCGCGATGACAAAGATTGCCAAGTCAAATTTCAGCACCCAGAAGTGCATGCAGTCTTTTATTTTGTCCCATACAGACTCCTCTGCCGGCGGTGTCAGAATGTTTGCGCCGTGTTTCTTTCGGCTTTCGAGTACCTCAGCGTCCGTCAAGCCCGTGTAGTGATGTTTTTGCTCCATAGCAGGATATTGATTTTATTTTTGCTGCAAAGATACTTGTTTTTGCCGACATAACATCCCTCGCGGTTCTTTCTGTTTCAGTCAGTCAACTTTCAGTCCTCAGTTCTCCCAGCTTTCAGTTCTCTCAGCTCATCAGTTCTCCCAGTCCTCTCAGCCCTCCCAGCTCTCCCAGTTCTCCCAGTCCTCCCATTAGTCCTATTTGTCCTATCCCCCTTTATTATATTATAAAAGGTGTCCCCCTCCCTTTTT
>CAVHWJ010000088.1:0-9312 GCA_963639565.1 uncultured Prevotella sp.
TCGACCTCGGCGAGGCCACGAGCGGACTGCAGCTGAAACTGACGGCAGCGGGACGGAGCAACACAGAAAGCGAGCCTGCCGAATGGTCTTACAACGGCGTGCGAACGGCGTTTGAAGGCTTCGACTGGCAGAGCAACGGCTGGACGGGCGACGCGCTGAAGCTGACCAACGGGGCGAACATAGAGATAGGCTACAAGCCTTTCGCCAGCGACGCCGCCACGACGGGCGCGACCTACGAGGTGGAGCTGACCTGCACGAACGTGACCGACCGCACGGGTACGGTGGTGGACTGCATGAGCGGCGGCGTGGGCTTCCGCCTGACCACGCAGGAGGCGCTGATGCGCACGGGCGCAGGAAGCGAGGTGGGCACCAAGTTCGCCAGCGGCATGACGGTGAAGATAGCCTTCGTGGTGCAGGAGAAGAAGGGCGACCGCCTGATGGAGCTGTATGTGAACGGCATCCTCTGCGGCGCGAAGCAGTATGCCGCCACCGACAGCCTGTTGCAGGAGGAGCCGGCGAACATCCGCATAACGAGCGACAGCGCCGACGTGGAGGTGCGGACGCTGAGGGTGTACAACCGCGCCCTGGGCGACGACGAGGAACTGGCTAACTACATGGTGGACCGCCAGACGAGCGAGGAGATGGTGGTGCTCTTCGAGCAGAACCAGGTGATGGACGACGAGGGCGCGGACGTGGACATGGACAGGCTGCGCGCCATGGGCAAGAGCGTGATGCGCATTGTGGGCGACGTGAACCTCGTGAACCAGACGAACAACAAGAAGTTCGAGGTACCGGTGGACATCTACTTCTATTCCGCCTACGGCAAGGAGTACGACTTCATCATCTACCAGTGCGGACTGCGCATACAAGGCACGTCGTCCACCACCTACCCGAGGAAGAACTACCGCATCTACTTCTCGCGCTCGTCGAAGTACGGCACGAAGCTCTACGTGAACGGCGTGGAGGCGGCGGACTTCAAGTACGCCTTCAAGCCCGGCGCACGCCCGATAGACATTTTCTGTCTGAAAGCCGACTTCTCGGACTCGTCCTCCACGCACAACACCGGCGCGGTGCGCATCGTGAACGACATCTGGAAGAAGTGCGGCTGGCTGACCCCTCCGCAGAAAGCCTACAAGGGCGACTACGACGTGCGCATCGGCGTGGACGGCTTCCCCATTGACCTGTTCTACGACAACGAGGGTTCGGGCGAGAACGTGTACCTGGGCAAGTACAACTTCAACAACGAGAAGAGCGGTTCGGCGCAGATATACGGCTTTGAGGGCATAGAGGGCTACAACGACGAGGCGGCGCTGAACGGCGAAAGGAACAAGTGCGTGTGCCTGGAGTTCCTGAACAACTCGGAGACGCTGTGCCTCTTCGGCACGGGCGAGATGGACGCCTTCGACAACGCGCTGGAGTTCCGCTTCAAGGCCGACGAGACGTGGCCGACGGCGCACGAGGACGACAAGGCGGCGGTGACGAGGCTATGGACGTGGATCAAGGCGTGCGAGGGCGATGCGGCGAAGTTCCTGGCGGAATATGAGGAATACTTCGACAACGACTCGCCCTTCGCCTGGTATCTCATCACCGACTACTTCATGGCGGTGGACAACCGGGCGAAGAACATGATGCTCGTGACGTGGGACGGACTGAAATGGCAATTCATCCCCTACGACATGGACACTATCTTCGGCGAGCGCAACGACTCGGTGCTGAAATACGACTACACGATAACGTGGGAGACGATGGACGAGAGCATCGGCTCGTATGCCTTCGCCGGGCATGACTCTGTGCTTTGGAAACTGGTGCGCGGATGCCCCGACAAACTGCGCGAGGTGGCAGACAAGCTGCGGAGCACGATGTCGCTGGAATACGTGCTGAAGGTATTCAACGACGAGCAGATGGGCAACTGGAGCGAGCGCATCTACAACAAGGACGGCATCTTCAAGTACATCAAACCGCTCACGGACGGCGTTACCACCGCCGACGGCACGACCACCTACTACGACTACCTCTACGCCCTGCAGGGCAGCCGCTACGCTCACCGCACGTTCACCGTGCAGAACCGCTTCGCCCTGCTCGACAGCCAGTATGTGTGCGGCACGTACCGCAAGGACAGCTTCGCGGCATATTTCGGCTACAAGTTCGGCTCGGACAACCGCAAGATAAAGATCACGGCGAGCGAACGCTACTACTTCGGCTACGGCTACACGAGCGGCACGCCCCACCAGAGCGCGGTGCTGGCGGAGGACACGGGCAGCGCGGTGGAACTGACGCTCGACACCGACCTCATCGTGAATGACCCGCAGTACATCTACGGCGCGAGCCGCATCATGGAACTCGACCTGACCGACGTGAGCCACGCCATACTGCAGACGCTCAACCTGAACAACTGCTCCGCGCTCCGCACGCTCGACGTGAGCTGCGCGCAGACGCAGGCCACGCTGAACGCCCTGCTCGTGAACGGATGCCGCAACCTGCGCTCGCTCGACATGACTGGCATGAAGTCCGCCTCGTTCACCGGCATAGACCTCAGCGACAACACCAAGCTGGAGACCTTCAAGGCAGGCAAGACTGCGCTGACCGGCGTGAACTTCGCGCAGGGCGCGCCGCTGACAAACGTCACGCTGCCCTCGACGCTTCAAACTTTGGAGCTGTGCTACCTCGGCAAGCTGACCACCGGCGGACTGACGCTGGAAGGCACGGACAACATCACAAGACTTGTGGCGGACAACTGCCCCGGCATAGACTGGCGGACGCTCTACACCCGATGCGCCAACGTGAAATACCTGCGCGTGACGGGCATCGACATGGAGGGCGACGGCCTGCTGCTAAAAACGCTGCTCGCCGTGGGCGGCGTGGACGAGAACGGCGGCAATGTGGAGACGTGCCGTCTGGTGGGCACGTACAGGCTGACGAGCTATTTGGACGAGGCGACATACAAGGCGTGGCAAGCACACTTCCCCGAGCTGAACATAGAGCAGCCGGAATACACGATGATAGAGTTTGACGAGACGGTGGCGGACGACGCGAACGTGTCGAACCTGGACAACAAGACGGGCTACAAATACGGCAACGACTATGAACCGAGCGGACACATCAAGGCGATACTGGCCCAGCGGCACCGTGTGCTGGCGAAGGTGACGAAGAAGGCGACGACGAGGGCTGTGACGATAGCGGGGGTGGACACGACGATGAACAACCTGGACGGGGAGATGACCTACTACCCGCTGGACGACGCGGACAGCCAGAAGTATGCCGACGGGACGGCGGCGAAGCTGGACGGCTCGGAGGGCGACTGGATGATGCTGGAGCCATTCTTCTGGAGCAAGGGAGTGAACGACTATCTGAGCGGCAAGCTGTACAGCTGCTACAGTTCGCGGGACGAGGAGCATATGCCGACAAGGCCAAAGGCGACGGTGGTGACGCTGGCGGACATCAAGGCGACGCAGGGCGGCTACCTGAGCGGCCGGAAGGTGATGGGCGGCAAGGGCACGATAGCCAATGCGTACAGCACGGACAGTGCATACTCGGTGTGCATGGTGGCGACGGAGGGCTACAAGAAGGTGAGGTGGCCGAGCGTGAAGGGGACGAACCTTGTGGGCAGCGTGTTTGTGGACTCTGCCGGCACGGTGGTGAAAGAGGTGGTGGTGCCCACGCTGGGGTGCCGGTTTGAGGACGGGATGTATCTGGTGAGCGACGTGCCGGAGGGCGCCGTGGCTCTGCACTTCTCTGTACTAAACACTGCGGAGTTTGACAAGGTGGTGCTGAGCAACTCGGAGAAGATAGAGGACCTGGAGCCGGAGTGGGTGAAGAATGACGCGCACCTGTGTGGCGTGGTGGGCAGCTCGGTGGTTGGCACGAAGCTGCGGGCGTGCATAACGGGCGGCAGCACGACGGCGAACATGACGTGGACTGACTTTCACTACTACTCGGCGCAGAGGGGCATGCAGCAGATAGACGCGCTGATGCACTGGCGGATAGCGAACCTCTTCTATGCCAAGTATGGACGGAGGGACTCGCAGGAGCAGTGCGGCGCGGGTCAGCACACGATCATGCGCACCACGGGCGGCACGGCGAGCCGAGGCATGACGGACACGATAGGCTATGAGGCGGCGAAGACAATAAACGCGAACGTGACGAACTCGCTGATAGACAATCTTGTTCACCAGTACGCATGGTATGCTGAGGAGGACGACTACGGGCAGACGAAGGTGACGCAGGTGAACAACACGTGCTGCATGGGCTATGAGGACATCTATGGCAACAAGTATGAAATGATGGACGGTGTGGACCTGCCGAACGACTCGGGCAACGCGGGGAAATGGCGCGTGTGGCTGCCTGACGGCACGACGATGATGGTGAAAGGCACGACGACGAGCGGCAACTGGACTACGGCTGTGGCTCACGGGCTATGGATGGCAGTGGTGCCAGTGGGGACGATGAGCGGCTCGTCGAGCACATATTATGCCGACATGTACTGGATGAGCACCGCATCAGGCCGTGTGGTCTATCGCGGGTACAGCTCCGCGAGCGCGAATGGCGGTGTGTCGTGTGCGCATGCGAATAACGATGCTTCGCTCGCGTATGCGAGTGTCGGCTCGCGTCTAGCCTTCCGCGGACGAATCGTGAAAGCGCAAAGCGTGTCGGCGTACAAAGCGATGAGCGAGGAAGCGTAATGCGGAGAGCGAAGCGCGGAAAAGCGAAAAAGCGAAAAAGCGTGAGCGAAGCCGGCGTAAGCCGGTCGAAAAATTTTGAAAATCGGGGTGGTCGGCACCGCTGCGCTTTGCGCTGAAACATTGTCGCTTTGTGGCTGATTTTGAGGACTGTCACTTGATTTGGCAGGAATATGAGTATTTTTGCATATTGGTAGAGTTTCCCAACAGGCCGTGTGGTCTATCGCGGGTACAACAATGCGAACGCGAATGGCGGTGTGTCGAATGCGAATGCGAATAACGATGCTTCGAACGCGAATGCGAATGTCGGCTCGCGTCTAACCAACAATCAATCGGCGTACAGCGGTGGGGACGCGCTCCCCGATGTGGTGCCGAGGGAAACGAGCCACAGCAACAGCACCGTATATACATATATAAAGGTGGAAAGCTGAAAAATCAAGTGTCGGGCAATAGAGTTTGGTAGGCCGGAGACGGTTCGAAGAAGTTTGGCCCGGGGAAAGGAAGGCCCATATCTTCCGTAAACGAAAACAGAGAACCCTATGCGACGAGAAGGACACATCATGGAGGAGGTGACGGACTGGGGCAACATGCAGGAGGCCTTTGACGCTGTGCTGCGCGGCAAGAAGCGAAAAGCGTGCCGACAGGGACGCTACCTGCTGGAACACCGCGACGAGGTGATAGCCGAACTGACGACAAAGCTGAAGGACGGCACATTCAGGCTCGGTGGCTACCATGAGCGCACAATATGCGAGTATGGCAAGGAGCGCCACCTGCAGATATTGTCGATGAAAGACCGTATGGCTGTGTATGCAGTGATGAACGTGGTGGATGCGCATCTGCGCAAACGTTTTATAAGGACTACAGGAGCAAGCATCAAGGAGCGAGGCACACACGACCTTATGAACTATGTGAAGCGTGACCTACAGGCTGACCCGGAAGGAACGGCATACTGCTATAAGTTTGACGTGAGGCGGTTCTATGACAACGTGAAGCCGGAGTTTGTGATGTGGTGCTTCCGCAGAGTGTTCAAGGACGAGACTCTGCTGACGCTGCTTGACCACTTTCTGCACTTGCTGCCCGAGGGCATCAGCTTCGGACTGCGAAGCTCGCAAGGGGCAGGCAATCTGCTGTTGTCAGTCTTTCTAGACCACTATCTGAAAGACAAGTGCGGCATCCGCTATTTCTACAGGTACTGTGATGACGGCGTGGTGCTCGGCAGAACGAAAGAGGAACTGTGGATGGTGCGTGACATCGTGCATGAGCAGCTGCAGAAGATAGACTTGGAGATAAAGCCCAACGAGAGGGTATTCCCCACGGCGGAGGGCATAGACTTCCTCGGCTACGTGATACGCCCCAACTGCGTAAGATTGCGCAAGCGTATCAAGCAGAAGTTTGCGAGGAAGATGGGTGAAGTGAAATCAAGAAGACGACGGCGAGAGCTGACGGCATCCTTTTATGGGATGGTGAAGCACGCCGACTGCAACAATTTGTTTAATAAATTAACAGGCAAAGAAATGAAAAGTTTTAAGGACTTGAATGTGGCTTACAAGCCAGAGGACGGCAAGAAGCGCTTCGCAGGTGCTGTCGTGAGCATCCGTGAGTTGGTGAACATTCCCATCGTGGTGAAAGACTTCGAGACGGGCATAAAGACAGAGCAGGGCGAAGACCGCTGCATCGTGTCCATCGAAGTGAACGGTGAAGCACGGAAATTCTTCACCAACAGCGAGGAGATGAAGAATATACTCGCACAGATTAGAGAGGTGCCGGACGGTTTCCCATTTGAGACAACAATCAAGACGGAGGTGTTCGGCAAAGGTAGAACCAAATACGTGTTTAGCTGAGTATTCGGCGGAACGTAGTGCAGTTAAAACAACAAAAGAATGAAGAGAGCACAAGGAAGCGCAGGAGTGAAACTGCTGGAATGCGTAAGCCCTGCAAAGAACAAATGGCGCGTCCGTTGGGACGTGCAGGAGCGTGACGATGGCTCCGCAGACTACATGGAAGTGGAACTGACCCACAAGCCGACTGGCGAGGAGATAAAGAACCTCGTGAGAACATGGTACAACGAACAGGCGGATGCCGCGATATTGTCGGGCTTCAGCTATGAAGACGAGACGGTGTGGCTGTCACAGGAGAACCAGTACAACTACAAGGCTGCATACGACTTGGCCGTGCAGACAGACGGCAAGACCTTGCCGGTGACGTTCAAGTTTGGCACGGACGAAAGTCCAGTGTACCGAACGTTTGAAACGCTCGACGAGATAGCAGACTTCTACACCAAGACCGTGGCATACATACAAGGTGTGCTCGCTGACGGATGGAAAAAGAAAGATGCGATAGACTTGAGCAAGTACGACGTCTGAAAGAAATCCCTTCGGGGGAGGATGTAAAAAAAGCCCCCGGCCTGTTAACGTTGACGCCAATCATCTATTAACAACACACCAGTACGATGCGCAACCGGGGGCCGTATACCTCCTGCTGCACCGTACTGGTTTTTTGTTGTTATAAATGATTGGCTATACAAAGGTATAAAGATTTGTTGTAAATGACGGTTTTTGATATTCTGAATTTTAACAGAGAGCCTCTGAAAAGACTATTACAGGCTGGCATCCGTCTGGAGGACGTGGAGTATATTGAACTGTATAACGACTACACCGCCATGCTTGGTGGAGGGGAAAAGGTGTCGTACATCGTGGCTATGCTTGCGGAACGCTATCATGTGAGCGAGCGCAAGGTGTATTCGTTGGTGAAAAGATACGGAAGTGAATGTAACTCGCTGATATTTAGTGGGGGGGGACGGGTAAACCCCTTTGAAAACGTGCTGCACGGAGCTTGCAGCGTGATTCGTTTGTGGCGTTCTTTGTTGGCGCGGATGCGGAGTAATTTTGCCGCATCAAAGAGAAATTGCGATGAACAAATACCATTCACTATTGGGGAAGGTGCTTGCCGAGGGCAAGACTCAACAGAACAAAAAGGGCAAGATAAAATACTTGCTCAACGAGCAGCTGACGCTCACCCCGGCCGACCTGCTCGACATATTCGAGAGCCACGGCATAGCCCGGAAGAAGCTGAAAGAGGAACTGAAGCTATTTATGCGGGGTGAGCGCAACGTGGAGCGATACCGTGAGGCGGGAATAGCGTGGTGGGACTACTGCGGTCAGACGCTGGTGAACAGCTATCCCACCTACATGGAGAAGCTGCCGCCGCTCATAAATCGCATAAACCGGGAGAAGCGCAACAGCAAGAACTATGTGCTGTTCCTTGGTGCAACCGACGCGGAGAGCAACCAAGCCCCGTGTCTGTCGCTCGTGCAGTTCCAAATTGAGGACGGATGTCTGGTGGTGTCCGCTTATCAGCGCAGCTCTGACGCCAACCTAGGTTTGCCATCAGACATATACCACCTGTACCTCATGGCTCGGCAGATAGACTTGCCGTTGAAGTCCATCACACTGAACCTTGCCAACGTACATATCTATGAAAACAACATCGGCGGCACTGAGCGGTTGCTTGCCGGAGAGGACAACGTAAAGTTTGGGCTGAATGTATGAGCAGGAGATTATATATGTCTGCGCCTCTGCCATTCGTCGGTCAGAAGCGCATGTTCGCAAAGGAGTATATCAAGGTTTTGCCACAGTTTGGTGACAAAACGGTGTTTGTTGACCTGTTTGGCGGAAGCGGTTTGTTGTCGCACATCACGAAGCGGCTGCGCCCAGATGCGACCGTGGTGTACAACGACTTTGACAACTACCGCAAGCGATTGGCCCACATACCGCAGACAAACCGCCTGTTGGCTGACTTACGAAGCATTGTTGGTGATTTACCGAAGAACAAACGCATCATTGGAGAGATGCACGAGATGGTGTTTGAGCGGTTGGAGCGTGAGGAACAGGCTGTCGGCTATATCGACTTCATAACCCTCTCCGCATCCGTGATGTTCTCGGCAAAATACAAGTTGAGCATCGAGGACATGAAGAAGCAAGCCCTGTACAACAACATCCGCAAGAGCGACTACCCGACAGCCGAGGACTATCTGGAGGGCTTGATCATTGAGTCGTGCGACTATCGTGAGCTATATGAAAGGTATAAGGACAACCCGAACGTTGTGTTTATCGTTGACCCTCCATACTTGTCAACTGATGTCGGTACATATAAGATGTATTGGCGGCTGTCCGACTACCTCGACGTGTTGACCGTTCTCAAAGGCAAACCGTTTGTGTACTTCACGTCCGACAAGTCGTCCATCATCGAACTTTGCGAATGGCTCGGCAAGAACAAAACGCTCGGCAATCCGTTTGAAGGTTGCAAGCGATTTGAATTCAATGCACATTTGAACTATGACGCTGGCTACAAAGACATGATGTTTGTGAAGTCAACATCAGCGTGATTTGAACATCGTTTGAACACTGTTTGAACGATGTTCGTTCACCGTTTGTTTGCCGTTCAAAAACAACAAAAGCAGCCTGATTTTGGACTGCTTTTTGTCGTTTTCGCCTGTCATGCGCGCAAAACTTTTTGCGCATTTCGTTTTTCCCGATTTTTATACGTTTCGTTTTTCCAATCGAGCACATTTCGTTTTGTCGGATTTAGGTTGACCGAAAACTGTCAGCACACCTACCGAAAGGAATATCTGCCCACT
>CAVHWJ010000089.1:0-9305 GCA_963639565.1 uncultured Prevotella sp.
AAAGGGCGAGTTCAAGTCCACCGCCGACATCCGTGTGGCTCACGCCGTGAAGTTCAGCCTTGCCCTGAACGGTGGTATGCTGACGGTGACGAGCGACGCCGACGTGAAGGCGATGCACCTCTTCGACACCACCGGCGCGTGCCGCATGAACACGTCGCTGCACAAGGGCGCGACAACGGTGAGCGTGGCTCATCTTCCTGCCGGCACATACATCGTGTGGGTGACAGACGGCGAGGGCTATCGCAACGCTGCCAAGTTCGTGAAGAAATAAACATTCAGTCTAATAACAAACGCATTTGTGACAATGAACAAGAGACCTTTGTATGTATCTCTCTCCCTCATGGGAGCAATAATGTGCGGCAGTCCTGCCTTTGCCGGGCAGAGCGTCATGCCCGCTGTGCAGAATGTCAATCAGAGCCAGAAGATTTCCGGCCAGGTGGTTGATGAGAAGGGCGAACCCATGATTGGCGTCACGGTGAGGGCAGACGGCGGCAACGCAGCCACCGTGACCGACCTCGACGGAAACTTCACCCTCAGCGTGGGCGGCTCCGTCAAGAGCTTCTCCCTTTCGTATATAGGCTACAACACCAAGACGGTGAAGATTACCGCCAAGCGGCAGTACAACATAACCCTCGACCCCGACTCCAAGGTGATGGACGAGGTGGTGGTCGTGGGCTACGGCACGGTGAAACGCCGCGACCTCACGGGCGCAATCTCCTCTGTAAAGAGCGACGACATCAAGCAAGCCCCGGTGGTGAACGCCATGGAGGGTCTGTCGGGTAAGATTTCGGGTCTCGACATCACGCGAGAGTCGGGACAGGCCGGTTCGTCGCCCCAGATACTGCTCCGAGGCAACCGTTCGCTCAACGCCGACTGTTCGCCGCTCTACGTCATCGACGGCGTGTCGGGAGGCAGCATCGACAACATCAACCCCAATGACATTGAGAGCATCGAGGTGCTCAAGGACGCGTCGTCCACCGCAATCTACGGTTCAGCCGGTGCCAACGGCGTGATAATCGTGACCACCAAACAGGGCGTGAAGGGCAAGGTGCAGATAGATTTCAACGCCTACGTCGGCATCAACGCCTTTCCGCAATATCCCTCTACCTACACCGGCGAGGCATGGATTGACTTTATGAAAGAGGGTTACAGGGCGCGCTACAACGAGGAGCCGGCTGACATCGACGAACTCTTCAACTCCGTTGGCATGACGGAGGGGGCTAAGGATGCCTATTACAACAACAAGTGGGTGAACTGGAAAGACGAGATACTCCACACCGGAGTGCAGCAGAACTACAGTCTGTCGGTGAGGGGCGGCACCGACAAACAGCAGAGCTACATGAGCATAGGCTACCAGCAGGAGAAGGGTCTGTATAAGAACGACAAGCTCGACCAGCTCACTTTCCGCGCCGGAACTACCTACAAGCTCAACAAGATAATCAGCGTGGGCTTCCAGTCGAGCCTGTCATACCGCAACCGCGAGAGCCGCAACTCGCGCCTTAGCAAGTCGCTTAACCAGATACCGCTCGGCGACGTTTACGACGCTGACGGCAACCTCAACAACAACCCCATCGCCGATATGCCCAACTACGTCAATATCCTTGCCGACGACAGCAACATGGCATACCGCAGCAACTCCAAGGCCACGTCGATAAACATCGCGCCGTTCGTGGAGATACATCCTTTCAAGGGCTTCAACTTCAAGTCGCTCTTCAACGCCACGCTCTCCAATTCGAGGGGCGGCGTGTGGGATGGACTCGACACCTACATGAAGCTCACGGGTTCGCAGGACAACAAGCGCACCGCAACCTATACCTCAGCCTTCGGTTACAGCTACCAGTGGCAGAACGTGGCGACATACAATTTCAAGATAAAGAAAGACCACGACATCACGCTCACGGGCATCGTGGAATACACCAAGAGCGAGAACGAGGGGGCTACGGCGCAGAACGAGCAGTTTGAGTACGACGATTTCCTGTGGTACAACCTCTCCGCCGGCATCAAGCCCTACACGAGTTCGTATTACAAGGAAACGGCGAAGATGTCGTATGCTGGGCGCGTGAACTACAACTACCTTGGGCGTTACCTCTTGTCTGCATCTGTCCGTTGGGACGGCGCGTCGCAGCTCTACAAGAAATGGTCGTCGTTCCCTGCCGTGTCGGCAGGATGGCGCATCAGTGACGAACCCTTTATGAAAGGCACACGCAACTGGCTCGACAACCTGAAACTACGCGTGGGCTACGGCGTGTCGGGCAACGCCAACATATCGCCCTACGTGTCGCTCACGCTGGTGACGAACTCCTCAAATATGCTCAACCTCGGGCAGGGACAGGTGCAGAGCTACGTTCTGGCGCGCAACGTGGCCAACCCCGACCTCACGTGGGAGAAATCCTACAACTGGAACGTGGGTCTTGACTTCGCCGTATTGAAGAACAGGATCGACGGTTCAATCGAGTGGTATTCCACCGACACCAAGGGAGTGCTCTATAACCGTCCGCTGCCCACCTCGCTCGGCGGCTTCAACGCCAAGGCACCTTATTATAAGATGTCGAACATCGCGCGCATCGAGAACAAGGGTATCGAGATTACCATCAACTCGCGCAACATAGAGAAAAAGCATTTCGGTTGGAACTCCACCTTCACCTTCGCCAAGAACAACGAGAAACTCAAGGAGATAAACCTCGGCAACAGCGTGTCGGTGGACGACCTCGTGGTTCTCAACCTCTTCGTGGGGCATCCCGTAAACACGTTCTACGGCTACAAGAAAGCTGGTATATGGCAGTTGGGACAGGAAGACCAGGCGGCTTGCTTCGGCGCGGAACCGGGCGACGTGAGGCTCGACATCCCGGGACTTGTCTACGACCCCGACTACACGTATTCCACAACCACCACGGTGAAGGACGCAAGCGGCAACGAGGTGGAGCAGACCGTGGAGCACAAGGGAGCGTATTACAAGCCCGGCGAGGACAAGACGGATGCAGACGGCAATGTGACGCACAACTACTACACGCAGAACAGGACATACTCCGTGTCGTCTAACGACAGGCAGATTCTCGGTTCGAAGACCCCGAAATGGAACCTCGGCTTCCAGAACCAGTTCCGCATCTACGACTTCGACCTCACCATAATGGCGACCATGCGCTGGGGGCAGATGGTGAACGGCGAACTGCTCGGCTATGTGAGCAACGTGAACCAGCCCACTTGCTACGACTACTGGACACCCACGAACCCGACCGACGCCTTCCCGCGTCCGCACCAGGGACACAGTATGTCAACGGAGCAGAAGGAGTCGCTGCGCTACGTGGACGGTTCGTTCATAAAGATAAAGAACATCACGCTCGGCTACACCGTGCCGCGCAAGGCACTCAGAAAAATAGGCATGACCAACCTGCGCGTCTACGGCACTGTCACCAACCCCTTCATCTGGCGCAAGAGCGATATGCTCAAGGGCATGGATCCGGAGAACAACGCTTCTGACCGCTTCCCGCTCTACAAGACAATCGTGTTCGGTATCAACGCATCATTCTGATGAGTGATGTTCAATAAGAAATAAATCCAAGGAGAATACATAATGAACAGCATAAAATATTTGATAGCATTGGCGGCTATGGCGGGACTTGCCTCCTGCTCGCTCGACGAGAAGAACTATTCCTCGCTCGACAAGGAGATAGCATACAGCACCAAGAGCGGTTACCAGTCGCTCATCAACGCCTGTTACGAGAACGTGTATTATATGTACGGCAAGTCTGACGGCATCGCCCCCATGGAGATGGGAACGGACTTGTGGAAGATTGGCAGCCGCACGGGCAGCAACGGCGACTTGACCAACTACAACGAGAACCTCACGCCGAGCACCGGCGTGGTGCGCACGCTGTGGAACGCCCTCTATTGCATCGTGGGCTACTGCAACACCGCCATTTACTACCAGAACCACGGCAAGTTCACCGCCGAGGAGATAAAGCCCCTCGCCGCCGAGGCGTATTTCATGAGGGCTTTCGCCAACTTCCATATCGTGGAACAGTGGGGCAACGTGGTGCTCAACACCGAGTCGTTCGCCACCAACGGCGTTGCTGCCGAAATGGCATACCGCTCGCCGGAGGAGGACTTCTACGACCTTATTATAAATGACCTGAAAGTGGCGAAGGACAATCTGCCCGTGGCGCAGTCGGAAAGGGGACGCGCCACCAAGAAAGCCGCCCTCGGTATGCTGGCCAAGGCTTATATGCAGCGCACACGCCTCTATGAGGAGGGTTCGGCGCAATACAAAGCCTATGCCGACTCCGCCTACCAGACCGCCACGGAACTCATCGACAACGCCGCCACTTACGGTTGCTCGCTCTACCAAAGCACTGCCACCAAGAGCGGCAACGCCATAGCGTGGAGCGACGACAACAACAAGGACAACTCAGAGTTCCTTTTCGTCGAGGCTGTGGACCACGTGAACGCCTACAACCCCGAGGGATGGAACAGGGGCAGGACATCGCAGTATTACATGATGAAGATGACACAGGCCACCAACTTCGGCGTTTCTTCCACCGGCATCCGCTACGGACGCGACAACGCCACGGTGTGGAGTCCCACGTATTATCTGCTCCACGACTGCTTCGACCCGAAGATGCCAAAGTCGGAGACCAACGAGGAACTCATCGGCCTGGCCAAGAACAAGGACAGCCGCACGCCCGACACGCGCTTTCAGGACGCTTTCTTCTACAAGTATTACGCCTACGCCAAGACAATCGTCTCGCGCAAGCTCATGGCGCAGTACAAGAAAGACACCTTGCAGCAGAACCCCGAGACGGGGCGTGCCGGACTCTACGGCTCGACCAAGCGCACAATCAAGGGCAGCGGCATAGCCGGTTCTGAATACAACAGCAAATACCCCGGCGGCAATTTCTACGCCACGGGAACGCTGTCTGACCAGAGGCTTGAGGACGAAAGCGTGGACGATGCGCTTGCCTGCTATGTGCCTAACTGGGAACTCGACACGCTGGAGACGAAATACAACAAACGCCTGTGCGTGGGCATCACGGAGCAGTATGACACCACTGAGGCGAAGTTCGGCCAGCAGGCGTCTTACAGTTACTACCGCAGTGTGCAGCCCTCGTTGAGGAAGTTCCGCAGTTTCAGGTATGCCTACACCAACCAGTATGACATGCAGGACATCCCCGTGCTGCGCCTCACCGACATCTATCTCATCGCCGCCGAGGCAGCAATCGGAAGGGGAACTCCCACCGACGGACTGAAATACCTCAACGTCGTGCGCCGCCACGCTGCCGTTGCCGGCGACGCAGCCGAAATGGAGGTGACGGTGAACGAAATGACAGTGGACTATATCCTGAAGGAGCGTGCGAGGGAACTCTGCGGCGAGCAGTGGCGGTGGTACGACCTGAAGCGTACCGGACGGCTCAACGCCGAATACCTCTCCGGCAGGGGCAAGAACCCGTTTATCACCACTTTCGACAAGACGAAGCATCTTGTGCGGCCTATCCCGCAGGAGTTCCTCGACCAGATAGCCAATCCGCAGGAGTTCGGCACAAACGGATATTAATCCCCAAAAACGGAAAAGGGATGATGCCCCTTCAAGGGGGGCGGAAATATAATTGTGTTAGTTTAGTGAAGAAGTTTTAGCTTTTAGTAAAGAAAAGTGCGGGGCTGCTGCCCACAGAACAGGCAGTATGCCGGCGCCGGTTTTATGATTTTAAAGGTGTTTGACAGCAAAGATTTTTTCAGGGTTTCATGAAAGGTTCTGCCCGTTCGGGAGAATAAGCGGCCTTTTGATTTTTATAAACGTGCTTAAACATCAAACTGTAACAAGGAAATGAAACATAACAAGATTACCATGTATGCCACAGCCGCCATGCTCTTGATGGGCGCGACGGCAAAGGGGCAGAGCTTTATGAAAGTGGTGGCGCCCGACGGTTCGGGCGACTACACAACCATACAGGCGGCAATCAACGCCTGTGCCGCCGACGGCACGCGGAATTTCGTGTTCGTGGAAAACGGCACCTACGCCGAACAGGTGACGGTGTCTTCGGGCGTTGTCCTGTCGCTCCTCGGCGAAGACCGCGACAAGGTGGTGATAACCCACAGCCTCTCACACAACAGCGAAGCCGACAAGTCGAAGACTTCCACCCTCTATGTGCAGGGCTACGATATGTACGGCGAGAACTTCACCACGCAGAACACCGTGGGAAGGAACGGCGGACAGGCGGAGTGCATGACCAACGACGGCGACCGCCTGACGCTGAAGAACGTGGCGATGAAAGCCAACCAGGACGGCGTGCGCTTCGACAACGCTTCGCGCACATACATCAAGGACTGCTACATTGAGGGGACGGTGGATTATATCTACGACAGCGGCATCGCCTTCCTCGACAACTGCACCATAAAGCAGCTCTATCCGGGATATGTAATCGCCCCGGGCGACAGCTACGTTTCTATCGACCGCACCACGGCCTATAACCTCTGCGGACAGAAGAAGATATGGTGCCTGGGCATCACAATCCGCAACTCCAAACTTATCTGCGACGAGGCCAATGTGGGCAAGGGCGCGTCTCACCTGGGCCGTCCGTGGGGCAAGACCACCAGTGCAGGGGCTTTCATCCGCTGCCGCATGGACAAGCATATCTCCGATGGGGGCTTTGTGAATATGTCGGAGGGCAACAAGAAATACATCGGCGAGTTCAAGAGCATGGACCTCGACGGCAACCCCGTGGACGTGTCGAAACGCATAGAATGGGAGTTCACCGAAGACCCCAACCACAACGCGCAGTACATGGACCAGAAGGTAATCGACACCATATATGACATGGACTATGTGTTCACGCTTGCCGGAGAGAAAGGCGCGCGCGCAGGCGGCAAGTTCGATCCCCTGCCGCTCGTCACCCCCACAGCCGCTCCTGCCGCCATAACCCACGACGGCGGAACGTTCAAATGGGATAGGGTAGAGGGGGCTGCCGGATATGTCATCTACAAAAACGGACGGTATCTCGCCAACACGGCGGACATCACCTATACCGACCCCTCTTATTCCTCGTCTGCCACCTATTCCTTGCGCACGGTCAGCTCTACCGGTTGCCTTGGCGACATGGTGGATATGCTCACCGCCGGCATCGGCGAAACAAGGAAGAAAGATGTGGAAATAATCGTGAGTGCCGACGGCATACATTTCTCCGAAAACGTCTCCTCCGCCCTGTATTCCATGGACGGCAAGAACGTTTCTTCCGCCACGGGCAAGGAACTCGGTTGGAACGCCTCAGCCAAGGGGTGTTACATCCTGAAGGTTCGCGCCGCCGGCGGAAAGACATTAAACCGCAAAATAATAAGGAAATGACTGACATTCTGCTGACATAAAAAGACTGACAGCATATTTCCCCCTTACAAATATCAAACCTATGAACAAAAGAAATCTTTTCTCGCTTTTCCTTGCCGCTTCCCTCTCTGTGGCAGCATCCGGCGTTTATGCGCAGGACGACTGCAAGGGAACTGATGCCAACGGCGTGTTTGCCTATCCCAAGGCTACGCAGGGCATCCCGGCTTTCCCCACGGCAAAAGGCTTCGGTAAATACGCCACGGGCGGACGCGGCGGCAGGGTAGTCACTGTTACCACTCTCGAAGACGACACGTCAAATCCGCCCGTCGGTTCTCTGCGGTGGGCGGTGAAACAATACCCCAACGAACCCATATCCGTGGTGTTCAACGTTTCCGGTTGGATTATCCTCAAGGACGTGCTTAAAATAACGCGCAATACCGGACTTACCATTGCCGGACAGACCGCGCCGGGAGAGGGCGTTACGCTCTATCCGCGTGGACTGAGCTTCAACCCCTCGGAAAACGTCATTGTCCGCAATATCCGCGTGCGCACCGGCAGTCACGCGTGGGACGGACAGCTGCTCGACCTCGCCAACCCGGAACAGACGCTCGGCACGGAGAACTGCAACAACATCATCGTCGACCATTGTTCGTTCGGGTGGTCTGCCGAGGAACTCTGCACCAACAGCAACTCCTTCTTCCAGACATACCAGTATTGCATCTTCCACGAGGGACTTTACGACGCGGGACACAAGAAGGGCGCACGCAGCTACGGCGTATGCTTCGGCGGTGGCGCAAGCACGTTTGTGAACAATATCCTTGCGAACAACAATTCGCGTTCGCCGCGCTTCTCAGCTTCGGTGGATTACGACTACTGCACGTATTATGAGTTCGTGAACAACATCATCTACAACTGGGGGCGTTACAACTCCATTTACGGCGGCGACAACAAGAGCACCTTGCGGCGTTACAACTCGTATCTCGCCAACATAATGAACAACTATTGGAAATGCGGTCCCGCCACGGTGAAGGGCGTGGCTGACAACAAACTCCTGCTCTTCGCGCAGGGCGGAGGGTCGAGTCCTTCGTATTTCCACGTTTCGGGCAACGTGCTCGACCGCAGGAGCGACATAACGGAGAACAACGCCCTCGGCGTGACGACCGACACTAACGGACACCTTGCGGACCAGGTGCTCGTGCCGCAGAAGTTCTACACCTCCGACTACACCTTCGACGTGAACGCATATACCGTGCTCAACTCCATGAAGGATGCCAAGGGAGGATATGATGAAACCCTCTCCAAGGCTGGCTGCATCGTGCGCGACGGTATAGAGGAGCGCATCATAAAGGAGACGGAGACCGCCACCGCCACCTACGGCGGAAGCTGGGGCAGCGGCACTTACGGCATCATCGACGACCCAATGGACGCAGACATGGCGAAGGCTGACGACGGCACTTTCTATTACCCCAACGCCAAGGCGGCGGAGACGCGCCCCGAAGGGTGGGACACCGACGGCGACGGAATGCCCGACGCATGGGAAAAGGCAAACTGCTTCGACCCAAACAACGCCGCCGACGGCAACTATATCAACGCCGAAGGTTACACGGCACTCGAAAAGTACCTCTGTTCGCTTATGGGCGAGGAGATAACGGGGGAGTTCAACACCGCCTCCGTGATGCGTGTGGACCGCGCCGTGAAATTCAGCGTGGCGGTGGAGGGAAACACTCTGACCGTCTCTGCCGAAAAGCCTTTGAAACAGGTGTATGTGTTTGACACCGCCGGCTGCTGCCGCATGGAGAAAGTGTTGAACTCCGACAAGTTTTCTATCGACATCGCCGCACTTGGCCACGGCACTTTCGTGGTGTGGGCGGCGGACACAAGTGGCTACCGCAATGCCTTGAAAATAAGACTGTAAATTATCATTAACTAAAACCTATAAAACAATGAACAAGACACTAACTTCCGTGATGACGGCGGCTCTCTTCGCCTCATC
>CAVHWJ010000090.1:0-6262 GCA_963639565.1 uncultured Prevotella sp.
CCCATGAACGAAACCTTATACATCGACATAATACTGCCGCTGCCGCTGGACAGCCTGTTCACTTACTCCGTGCCGGAGGGCATGGAGGCAAGCGTGGCTGCCGGGAAGCGCGTGCTTGTGCCGTTCGGCAAGTCGAAGATTATGGTGGGACTCGTGGTGAAGAGGCACGAGGGGAAACCGGAGTTCAGCGTGAAGGACATAGAACAGGTGATTGACCCGGAACCGGTGGTGACAGCAAACCAACTGAAACTGTGGCAGTGGGTGGCTGGCTATTACATGGCGCCAATAGGCGACGTGTTCAACGCCGCGCTGCCCGCCGGGCTGAAAACCGTGGACGGCTTCAAGCCGAAGACGGAGACTTACGTTACGCTGCCCGAAAAACTGCGCCACGAACAGGCTCTGCACGTGGCGTTCGGGGTGCTCAAAAGGGCGTTGGCGCAACAGAAGACTTTTGCCGTTTACCTGAGTATGTCGCACTGGGACACCCTCGTGGGCGACTGCCCCGAGGAACAGGTGGCGGAGGTGACGAAGGAGGAGCTGATGAACGAGGCGCACTGCACCGCCGCAGTGATGAAACAGCTCATCGAGAGGGGCTTCCTCTCTGTCTACGAGAAGGAGGTGGGAAGGCTCAACAGCGGCGGCACGCCGCACCTCGACGACGTGAAACGACTCTCGCCGGCACAGCAGGAGGCTTACAACGGCATACTGTTCCAGTTTCTCAAAAAGAACGTGGTGCTGCTGCGCGGCGTTACGTCGAGCGGAAAGACCGAAATCTACATCCACCTCATAAAACAGGCTCTCGAACGCCACGAACAGGTGCTTTATCTCCTGCCCGAAATAGCCCTCACGGTACAGATCCGCCAAAGGCTGCAAAAGGTGTTCGGCGACAGGCTCGGCATCTACCACTCGAAATATTCCGACGCGGAGCGCGTGGAGATATGGAAGAAGCAACTCTCCCCCACCCCATACGACGTTATCCTCGGCGCGAGGTCGGCGGCGGCGTTGCCGTTCTCACGGCTCGGACTGGTGATTGTGGACGAGGAACACGAGACTTCGTTCAAACAGCAAGACCCGGCGCCGCGCTACCACGCCCGCAGCGTGGCGATAATGCTCGCGCAGCAATACGGCGCGAAGACGCTGCTCGGCTCCGCCACGCCGTCGGCGGAGAGCTGGCGCAACGCGGAGGCAGGGAAATACGGGCTGGTGGAACTCGACGAGAGGTTCAAGGGCATCGAGATGCCGGAGATAAAGGTGGTGGACGTGAAGGATATGCAGCGGCGCAAGATGATGTACGGTCCCGTGTCGCCGCTGCTGCTCGAAGAGATGAAAAAGGCTCTGGGGAATGGCGAACAGGTAATCCTATTCCAGAACAGGCGCGGCTTCGCCCCGATGATTGAGTGCAGGATGTGCGGCTGGGTGCCGAAATGCGAGAACTGCGACGTGAGCCTCACGCTGCACAAGAACATGAACCAGCTGACTTGCCACTACTGCGGCTACACCTATTCCGTGCCTAAGCAATGCCCCAACTGCGAGGGCGAGGACTTGCGCCCCTACGGCTACGGCACGGAGAAGATTGAGGAGAAGATTATGGAACTCTTCCCCGGCGTGCCTGTGGCGCGCATGGACCTCGACACCACTCGGTCGCGCAACGCATACGAACGCATAATAAACGATTTCTCAGCCGGCAGGACGAAAATCCTAATCGGCACGCAGATGGTGAGCAAGGGTCTTGATTTCGACCACGTGCGCGTGGTGGGCATCCTCAACGCCGACTCTATGCTCAACCAGCCGGACTTCCGCGCCCACGAACACGCCTTCACGATGATGTCGCAGGTGGCAGGGCGAGCCGGAAGGAAGGGCGGCAGGGGAATGGTGATTCTCCAGACAAAGGACATGGAACAGCCCGTTATCCGTCAGGTGGCGGAGAACGACTGGCGAGGGTTCTACGCTCAGATGATGGCGGAGAGGCGGCTGTTCCACTATCCGCCGTTCTACAAACTGATTTACGTTTACCTGAAGCACAAGGACGAGAACCGCGCCGACACGGCGGCACTCGAAATGGGCGGCCGGCTCAGGCAGTGGCTCGGGGCGAGGGTGCTGGGACCCGACAAGCCTTCGGTGCAGAAGGTGCGCACGATGTTCATCCGCAAGATCATGCTGAAACTCGAACCGGGCATCGACATGAACCGTGTGCGCCAGTGCCTCACCGCCGCAAAGCAGCAAATGGAACAGGACAAGAGATATTCCTCGCTTATGGTTTATTTCGACGTGGACCCGAGCTGAGGTATATTAGTCGGTTTTACAAAAAGAAGTCGGCGGAGCGGCATACATCGTTTTTGATGCAGCCGTTCCGCCGACCTTCATTATAACTGAATAATCAAACGTCCGTTATTTGTCATCTGCCAACCGCCGTTTGCCGCGCTTGCTGAAATAGAGCCAGTAGCCGGTTATGGGGAGCGACGCACCCACAAGGCTCACCACGAAAGTGATAATCTTGGTGGTCAGTCCGCCCCACGAACCGATGTGCAGTTCGTGGAACACGGTCATCAGTTCCGTTCCCTTAGGCACGAGTTTCAGTCCGAAGCCCAAACCGGTCATTGCAAGCAGTAGCAGCCACAGCGTTACCCACCAACCGAGACTAACGTGGAGGTCGTAGACGAGCCGCCTCGCGCCCCTGCCTTTTTCTATGGCAAAACGCTTGCGCAGCTGACTGCCGTTGCGCGGCCAGCAAATCCACAGTCCGCTGACGAGGATGAAGACAAACAGCAAGGTGGTGTAGGTGACAATCACCTTGCCTGTCTTGCCCATCATCAAGCCAGTGTGGAACTTGGTGACGTAGGAGAAGAAATCCCTCTTCGTCGTCGTGCCGTGGGGCGCGTCGCCGTGCTTCTTTGCGGCTTCATGCTTTTTTGCTGTTTCATGCTTCGCCGCACCGTGCGTCTTGCCCATATCATGCGTCTTCGCGTCAGCATGATGGTTTCCGCCCATACCGTGGGGCGCGACAACACGCGGCATACCGAGAGCGTCGCGTATCTCGCTCTTGAACACCAGCGTTGCGCCCGACAGGCAGATGAGCGTGACGAATATTCCCAGCGGCAGTGACAGCCACAGGTGCAGCTTGAGAAACAATCGTTTCGTCGTCATAGGCACGGCGTATTATTTCGCAAAGTTCACCTTCAGACCAACGACGAGCATCCTGCCCGGAGAATAGAGGGCGTAGCGGCGCGTGTCGGTATCAACGCGGTGGTCGGTCTTGTTGAAGATATTGTCCACGCCGATGCTCGGCATGAGCTTGAACATATTGCCAACGGTGAACGTGTGCGTGGTGTTGATGTTCACCACGCCGTAGCCGGGAGCGTCCTCGTAGGCGGGATAGTAGGTGCGCGACTGGAAGCGGCCGTTCAGGTTCACGCCCAGCGTGTAGTTGCGCCATGTGTGGTTGTAGTTGGCTCCGGCCGTAAGGCTGTGCCTGTATGTGCGCTCCAGCGGCTGCCACACTCCGGCGGTCTTCGAGCGTCCGTAGGTGTAGGCGTAGTTAGCCATGATATTGAGGTCGGGGGTCACGTTCACCGACGCGTTGGCCTGGAAGCCCTTCACGATGCCGCGGTCGCTGTTGATGTAGTGGCCGTAGGTCTTGAGCTGCGCGAGCTGTTCCGCCGTGGCTTCGGGGAACTGCACGGCGAGGTCGCTGCGGATGGCGTCGTCCACGGTGATGTTCTCCTTCACGATCATGTCGTCCACAAAGTTCAGGTAGCCCATTACGGAAACGGAGAAGATGCGGTTGCTGTATTCCGCGCTCAACGAGGCGTAGTGGCTGTTCTCAGCCTTGAGCGACGTGTTTCCGAAGGTTATCACGGGACGCTTGCCCATAATCTTGAAATAGTGGTAATAGAGCTCGTCGAGACCCGGCGCGCGGAAACCGCGCGAGTATGCTGCGCGGAAGCGGAAGTTGCCCGGGGCGTACATCAGCGACACCTTTGGGGTGAAGTTGTTGCCGAAAGTTCCGTGCTTGGTGTATCTCACGCCGAGCGTCGCGCTCAGGTTCTTCACGATTTCCATATCGTGCTGCACATAGCCGGCGGCGGTGTAAACGTGGTTGTTCACGTTGCCGCTCGTGGCGGTGAGGAAGTCGTTGCGCCAGTCCACGCCCACGATTGTGGTGGCCTTGTCGTAGAAATGGAACACGCCCTTCAGCTCCGCCTCGTAGTATTTCTGCTCCTTGTTGCGCACGAAGTCGCCCACCTGGTATGTCTTCGTAGCCACCTCATAGAGGTTGCCGTAGTGGTAGTTGTCGTTGGTGAAGTCGAAGAGGATGGAGTGTTTGCCGAAATTGTACTTCGCCCCTGCCTCCCAGCGCCATCCCTCGCTGCGCATATCGTAGTCGGAACCTCCGGTAATGTCCTTGCGCGTGTTGGGGCGGTCGGTGAGCTTGTAGTTGTAAGACCCTGCTGCATAGAGCGAGAAGTTCTTCACGGGCTTTATGTCAAAACGCTGGCTGATGAGGTTCGAGTTGAAGCCGATGAAGAGCGGCGCAATCGTCTCGTATTCGTTGCCGTCGGAGTCGAGGGCCTTGTTGTTGTTCTGGTAGCTGTCGGCCTCCTGGTGGAAATAGGAGGTGTGGGAGTCGAGGTATTTCGACGTGATGTCGAGGTTCACGCCCTCAGAGAACTGCCCCTTGCCCGACACCCTGGTGTCTGACGAAATGGCGATGTTGTCGAGTGTCTTGTCGTCGGTGATGATATTTATCACGCCGCCGATGGCGTCAGAGCCGTAGAGGGCGGACGCCGCACCGTCGAGCACCTCGATGCGCTTCACCTTCGCCATGTTGATGCGGTTGAGGTCCACGTTGCCGGCGATGTCGCCGATGAGCTTCTTGCCGTTCACGAGCACGAGCACGTATTTGTTGCCCAGTCCGTTCACGCGGATGTATGAGCCCATCGCGTTGGGCGAGAAAGACACCTGCGGCATGAGTTTTGTGAGCACCTGCTGGAAGTCGGTGGCTCCTGTTTCCTTGATGAGTTTCTGCGAGAGCACGTGTACCGGGGTGGTGGTGGACTTGAGCAGCTGGTGGTGTCCGTTTCCCGTCACCACCACGGGGTTGAGTTCCACAACCTTTTCGTCGTCTTTTCCGTCCGTCACGTTGTCCGCCACGGCATTCAGGCATCCCATCGACGCCGCCACGGCAAAGAATAATAGTTTACTGTTCATTTATCTTTTGATTTTTATGTTTCCTTTGTTATGTCCTGTGCTTCCTGTTCATTCCGCTCCACTCACAAGGCGCGCTATCCTGTCGAGTATCATCTGCCGCACCTCGGGCATCTCGCCGAGTCCCCTGCCGAGGCTCGTCACCTTGTAGCCTTTCGCCCTGAGTGTCTCCGCCCACACGCCGTCGATGTCCTCCTTCTGGTGGTTTCCGGCGATATAGAGCAGCGGCACGAGGATTACGTCCTTCGTCTTGCTTTTGGCCAACTGCCGTTCCACGGCTTCTATCGTGGGGTAGCCTTCTATCGTGCCGACGTGCCAGAGGACGCGGCCTTCGTCTTTGAGCAGATAGTCAATCTGACTGTACATCGCGTTGGCGGGACTGTCGCTGCCGTGTCCCACGAGCACCACCTGTGATTTCCCTGCGCTGAAACGCTTGTTCGTCCGGAGGTTCTTGTCTATCATGTCGGTCAGCGTGCGGCAGTCGTCCACCGACCACAGCAGGGGCCGCCCCACCCTGACAGACAGAAACTTGCCCTTCGCCTTTTCCACGTCGCGGGCGAGTATGTCGGTCATAATGCCGTCGAGCAGCATGGTGCTCTGCACGGCGAGCCGTGTGCAGCCCATCGCATGGAGCGAGTCAAGTGCCTGCGGAATGGTGAGTTTGCGTATTCCCCTCTTGCCGAGGGCTTTTATCACCATCGGGGCGGCGTAAGCCTCAACCACCTTGCAGTCGGCGAAGCGTTCGGCAACCATGGCGTTGAGTTTGTCTATCGTCGCAGCGCGGCTTTGGTCGTTGCCCGTGCCGTAATGCACGAGGAGAATGCCTGTCTCGCCCTGCGCACGGCAGAATACGGAGCACAACGCCAGCGAGAGTATAAGGAATATACTTCTTGTCTTCATTGTCTATATATATAATAAGGTGGAATTACATTAATACCTTTACACCCAATATCTTCTTAACCGGATGCAAAGGTATCTATTTGCGCAAAATGCGGCAATACCCAAAACTGGGGATTTGATGAATATGCACGGTAGATATTCGTTTAGTTTGTATAAA
>CAVHWJ010000090.1:6652-9170 GCA_963639565.1 uncultured Prevotella sp.
AAAAGCCTTCCGAACTGGCTTTCTTCAAAAAATCAAGTTTCTCGTCAGAAGAGAACACCGTTTCAAACACAAAATCCTTTTTCTCCTCAAGACACCGGTAACGCAGCTCAGTGGCGTATTTTGCCGCTTTCAATACCGCTTCGGTAGAATTCCAGTCCCCGAATTTCTCCTGTGCGATATTGTCCGGATTAATATACAGGCTGTTTTCAGTCCACTCATTTGACAGGAGTTGCATCGTCGTGGATGTCTTGCCGGAACCGTTTGGACCGGCTATCACGCACAATACGGGTTTCAACAAACCTTCCATACCTACACCTTATACAAAGCCTTGCGCCGTGAGATTTCCTCGTTTGCGGCATCAAACATCCGTTGTAGTTCCGCCTTGGCCCTCTGGGTAGACCGGCATGCCGTTTCCTTTACTCCAAGCATAATGGCCTCAAGCATTTCATCTGTCGGTTCTTCCGGCGAATTCAGCCTGTATGATTTCAGTTCTTCTTTTGACATACAACAATATATTAAACATTGCAAAGATACACTATTTTTCGTCCCCAAGGGGAAAAGCAATGAAATATCTTTGAACACACGGTAACAAAGCTACCGGAAAAGTTATGTTCAAAGACTTTGAACTTATGTTCAAAACTTATGAACTTATGTTCAAAGACTTTGTATTTAAGTTCAAAGCTTTTGAACATAGATTATCCTGCGTGTTTGCCCTAATGAAAAGTCAGCGAACGTGCAGGACAATCTATGTTCCTGCACGTTTTGCAAATTCAGTATGCGGCTCAAACGAAAGCCGCCCGCGGCTTCATCAGAAATCGATGTCGAGACCCACGCCGAGCACGTCGTTGTTGCGGGTGTAGTCGGCGGTGTAGGTCTGGGAGGTAGTGCCTACCACCTCAGAGGTCTTCTTGTGCTGGTAGAAGGTGTGGAAATACGCCACGTTGAGGGCGACCTTTGAGGAGAGGTTTATCTTCGCGCCGAGGGCCACGGAGTTGGAACTCACCACAAACGACTTGTCGTCCATCGACGCGTCGGTGAGTCCGTAGTTGGTGCTCTGCCAGCCGGCACTCAGCGTCACGGTCTTGTTGAGGTCGCCCTCGATGCCGGCGTTGTATTCCAGCGTGCCGCGGCTGAGGAGCTTGTGACGGTCCACGCGCTCACGCGTCTCGCCGTCAGCAAGGGTATAGCTGTAACCGGATGTCGCCTCCTTGTCGTCAAACCAGTGGAAACCCACGTTGATGCGCAGGGCGTCGATGGGACTGTAGCCCACGCCGAGGGTGAGCAGCGCCGGCACGTCGCCAGCGTCCTTGGTGTTCTGCTGCGGGTCGTATTCGGCAATCAGCTCGTTGATGCTCTCCTTGGCGGAGGTTATCGCCGGCGTGATGGCCTGGAGCACCTGTGCCGGAACGCCGGCCGCCATGAGGTTGGTGCCGATGTTGTTGAGCTTGCTCACGGGGGTAATCACGGTGCCCTGGTTCTTCAGGCACATGTGAGTCTTGAACTCATACTTGGCGGAGAAGTTCCACCGCCCCACCTTGTAGTCGATGCCCAGTATCGGGGTGAAGCCGTAGCCCACCTGGTCGGTGTTCAGCTCTATGTCGGAACTCGCCGCGTCGTTGGGGTCCACGATCGACGAGAGGGGAAGCCTTGCGCCGTCCTTGCCCACAAAGGCGATGTTCTTCACGTAGCCGTAGTAGTTGCACGTGGCGTAGATGCCGCGCACTCCGGCATATACCGAGAGGTGGTCGTTGATGCGGTATGCCGCTCCCACGGAGAGACCGTAGTAATACTGCCTTCCGCGCATAAAGCTGTCGTAGGAATATCCGTAGCCGCCAACGTTGGCGTAGGCAGGGTTAGAGGCGGCGTAGGGGTTTGTGATGCCTGGGTTGGTGGGGAGCAGTCCGCCGAGATACGGCGCGAGGGTGTTGCCGAGCAACCCGATGTTTGCCACCACCTGTTCAAAAGAGCCGAGTCCGTCGCCGAACTTGCATTTGCCGCCGCCTCCCGACAGGGCGAAGTTGCCCTGAAACGACCAGCGGTTCTTGTTGTAGGCATACTGCACCGAAGGTATTACCGGGGCGAAGGCCTCGCCCTTGAAGGTGCGGTTGGGCGAGGGGTTGTTCACGTTGTATGCAAATAGCGGATAGGTGTTCTCAATCGTGCGCGACTGCCACGCCGTCTGGAGATTGAGGCTCAGGTGGTGTCCGTCTTTCATGAACGCCACTCCGGCGGGGTTGTAGTAAACGCCGTCGATGCCTATGGAAGCCTCACGGCTCATCATTCGGTTGAAGGCGATGTTCTGGTTGGTGTTAGTGAGCAGACCGCCGGCGGTGGCGGTGGCGAATGTCGCCGACAGCACTGCCGACAGACAAGCGTTTTTTAAATTAATCATCTTAGCCAAAATACTTTTTAATACAAATTGGCTGCAAAGGTATTTTATTTGTTCTAAATTTCCGAAGAAACAGGATATTGTTTAACATTGCTTAACCACAAATCTCCGTTTATTGCGCAAAAACCA
>CAVHWJ010000091.1:0-9148 GCA_963639565.1 uncultured Prevotella sp.
CCAACGACATATACGAACGCTTACATTACAAGAAGATGCCTTTCAGAAAAATCAGGATAGACAAAATCTGTAGTACACAGTGACGCAAACGACAAACGCAAGTTGCTGATACGGCAAGAAAAACAAGGAAGTGGGGTCAAAGTTGGGTTAAGTTCAAAGACTTTGAACTTAACTCGTCCTGCCCTTCGGCGCAAACCGTACGGCTGTCCGCTACGGGCGAAACCGCCGGGACTCCCATTTCGTTATTTCCGCCCAAAGTTAGGCAAAATCCTCGGGAGAGGCAAATGCCGGGGTGTTTTTCTGCGGAAATCAATTTTTGGGGCGTCTGGGAAGAAACTGTATAACCGTTCTGATAATTGTAACGATTTTGGACGTGAAAGTACGGATTTTGCGGTGAATTTACCGCAAAATCTGCTGAATTTTGCGGTATTTTTACCGCAAAATTAATGATTGGAGGGTTGAGAGGCAAGAACAGGACGTTATTCTGCGGCGGTAATTCAGGTAAAGGCAGTTGTAACGGATTGTTAAAAAAGTGCTTTTATTCGTCCGCTATCACACCTTTTTGTATATTTGCGGACAAATAAAACGGTGTTTATGGACGGTTTGATAGGAAGGAAGAAAGAAAAAGAAGAGCTGGCGGAACTCTACGGCAGCGGAAAGGCGGAATTTGTGGCAATCTACGGACGGCGGCGCATAGGCAAGACATTTCTGGTGGACGAAGCCCTCAAGGGGAAAATCACTTTCCGCCACGCGGGGCTGTCGCCGGTGGACGAGGCCAACGAGAAAAACAACCTGAAAAACCAGCTGCGCCATTTCTACCTGTCGCTGCAGCTCCACGGGATGAAAAAGAGCAAGTGCCCAGCCACGTGGATGGAGGCTTTCTTCATGCTCTCCCGTTTGCTGGAGAGCATGGACACAGGCGCGCGGCAAGTGATATTCCTCGACGAACTGCCTTGGATGGACACTCCGCGCTCGGGGTTCATAACGGCGTTTGAGGGGTTTTGGAACACATGGGCGTGCCACAGGGACAACATCATGCTCGTATGTTGCGGCAGCGCCAACTCGTGGATGCTCAACAACCTCGTGAACAACCACGGCGGACTGTACGGCAGGACAACATACGAGATAAAGCTCTCGCCGTTCACGCTCAACGAGTGCGGCCAGTTCTATCAGGCGCAGGGCATAAGGCTGTCAAGATACGACATCGCCCAGTCATACATGATATTGGGCGGCATACCGTATTACCTCGGCTACATGAGGAAGGGGATGAGCCTTGCCCAAAACGTGGACCGGCTGTTTTTCGCCCCCGGAGCCAAACTAAGCCGGGAATACGACCGGCTTTTCGCCTCGGTGTTCTCCTCGCCGGAGGAAATGAAACGCATCGTGAACCTCCTGGGCACAAGGCATGCCGGCTTCACGCGCAAGGAGATAGCCGAAGCCCTGCGTATCGGCACCGGCGGCGGACTCTCAAAGATGCTGAACGCCTTGATAGCGAGTGATTTCATTGACACATACGTGCCGTTCGGCGAGAGCCGGCGCGACGAGCGTTACCGGCTGACCGACCCCTTCTGCCTTTTCTACCAGAAATTCGTGAAGGGGCAAAAGGCGTTGGCGGAGGACTTCTGGACGCAGAACATCGACTCCGCGGCGGTCAATGTGTGGCGCGGCATAGCCTTCGAGGAAATCTGTCTGCTTCACGTGCCGCAAATCAAGAGGGCGTTGGGAATATCCGGGGTCTCGAGCGTCCATGCGGCGTGGGCGATTAAGGGGGACGAAACCACAAGCGGCACGCAGATAGACATGGTTATAGACAGGAAAGACAACGTTGTGAACATGTGTGAGATGAAATTCTACAACGAAGAGTTCGCCGTGAACAAGGCTTACCACGCCGTCCTGGTCCGTCGCCACAAGCTTTTGGCGGAACACCTGTCGCGCCGTAAGGTAATCCACCCGACCCTCGTCACCACTTACGGACTGAAATACAACGAGTACAGCGGCGATTTTCCTAATGTCGTCACGCTCGACGACTTGTTTGCAGACTGAACAAAACGGACGAAAGCCTGTCAAAAACGACACAAACATTCTTTGTTCTCGCTCGTTTTGCGTAACTTTGCGTTCAAGTATAATCAATCAGACGGGACATTTGAAGCGGCAAAGAACAGAATTGACATGACATTAAACGAAAACAATAAATCCAAGGGCGAATACGTTTTGACGGAAGACGAAGGGGGCATGGCTCACGAGCCGTCCGTCGGGATGCAGACCACGCTTTTCGCGCTTGACAATTTCTTCCGCCCGCAAGTGGATGAAGACCGCCGTGTGCATATCGACAGGCAGTCAAACCTTTCACCTATTATAAAATGGCCCGGCGGAAAGGAAAAGGAACTGAAGCACATCATCCCCAACCTTCCGCCGTTTGAAAGGTATTTTGAGCCTTTCGTCGGGGGCGGCTCCGTATTCATGGGGATAAACGCGAAAGAGCATTTCATTAACGACTTCTCCGAAGAACTGGTACTGCTTTACCGGTACATAGCCGAAACCGACAGGGATTTCTTCCAGTATGCGGAGGCAATGGACACTTCGTGGAAAAAGTCGGAGGAGTTCTTCCTTGAACACAAGGAACTGGTAGACGGCTATATCCGATACAGAAGCGGACAAACCGACAAGGAGAGCCTTAAAAAAGACATCGCCGGTTTCTGCTCCGCCAATAATGGCGAAATCGAGGGCATCTTGGACGACGCTTTCCGGCAGGTCAAATCCGTGTTGAACAAGGAACTGGAAAAGAACCTGTTCCGCAAAATGGTGCGTATGCGTGAACTTGAAATGCAGAAGCACGAACTGCCTCTCGATGATTTGAACGACAATATAGAAACGGCGATAAAGAGCGCGTTGTACATGAACTACCGCTACCTCTACAACAACAAAAGTATTGCCGTGATCAATCCGCCGATGCACTGCGCGCTGTTCTTTTTCATGCGCAACTATGCTTACAGCGGTATGTTCCGGTATAGCGGCAAGGGAGAGTTCAATGTGCCGTACGGGGGGATTGCGTACAACAGCAAGTTCTTGAAGAAGAAGCTCGACTATTACAGGTCAAGCTCCTTGCTGAACCACTTTAAGGGGACGCGGATTTTCAACCTTGACTTTGAGGATTTCCTGCGGACGGCGCAGCCCGCCAAAGACGATTTCGTATTTCTCGACCCTCCCTACGACAGCGAGTTCAGCACCTACGCCCAAAACGCCTTCACGAAAGAAGACCAAAGGCGTTTGGCTGACTATATGATCAATGAATGTCGCGCGAAATGGATGATGATAATAAAGAACACCGAATTTATATACGGCCTGTATGATAAGGAGGGCATCAACATCCGTACGTTTGACAAGGAATATCTTGTCAGTTTCATGAACAGGAACGAGAAAAAGGCAACGCATCTGCTTATAACAAATTATTGAGCGTATGGCAAGAATAACAGAAAAGCAACTCATATTGCCGGCATTGTATCTGATGGCAAGAAGAGAAGACGGATATATAACCACGACGGATTTGATTTCGCAACTCACGGATGTAATGCGTCCCGAAGGTGTGGATGCGGAAATACTGCAAGGGAGGAGCGACACCTACTTCTCCCAAAAGGTCAGGAACCTTAAAAGCCATGACACCCTGGCGGAAAAGGACTTGGCGACAAACGAAGACAAGGGTTTCAAGATTACCCCAAATGGCAGGGACTTTCTGTTGTCGCGTAAGGAAACCTTGGATTATATCTTTGCAGAACCCTTTGGTTATGAAGACATAAAGGGTGCTCTCGATGATATTCGGGAGAGGGCGGACGCGCTTCCTGTTGAAGAAATGATATTCGAGGGACAGGTGACGTCGCGCAATGTAAAAGTCCGTGAGCGTTCCTCCAGACTGAGGGCAAAGGCCATTGAGTATTTTACCCATGGGAGCAGGATAGAATGTGATTGCTGCGGCTTTAATTTCCCGCAGTTTTATGGTGGTTTTTACGGAAAGGACTGTATAGAAATACATCATGTCAAACCCATATTCTTGTATCAAGACGACGCGCATACCCAAACATTGGAGCGTGCGTTGCAGAACCTCTTGCCTGTTTGTCCGAACTGCCACAGGATAATACACAAAAACAGGATTGGAAGCGAACAGTTAGCTTCGTTTAAGGAGGAACTGAGACGGCGCAACAACCCTGTGTGAAAGCGGATTGATTAGACGGTTAGAGGGTTAAGAAGCAAGCCGTGGCGTTATTCTGCGACGGCAGCATCGCCGAAAATACACCCTTTCCGACATTTTTGTTTAACATTCCTTTCTTTATTTGAAGAAAAAAGCATAATTTTGAAGCGGAATAAACGGTGGGGCATATCCGTATGCCGCTTGCTGGGAGTTCCGCGCCTCAGCGCACGCCGGGCCTTTTTGTGGGGCAAACGCCTCATAAACAAGGAGGTTGGGTGGGTAGAGGCATGACATAACAAAAGGCGTTTACTCGACGCTGTGTTTGAGACGAACTAGAATCTCGCAAATTCCAAGTATCTCTGTCTTGAGCGTAGCAACGGTAGATGCCCCGGGTGTGATACGTCCGCCCATGTGGCTTACACAAGCCGTCATTGTACCCTTCGGGGTACGATGATTTTGTGTTTGCGCCGTATGGTGCCGGCTATTCATATCGGCGTGGGCTCTAACGTTGTCTGTTCGACAGAGATAGGCAATGCGAGAGCCTTAGTTCGTGGGACAGGCAACAGGCGGTCTCACGCTTTTTTTGTGTCAGGTTGAATATTAACTGATACAACATTCACATGAACAAGAAAGTAATTCTGCCACTTGCAATAATTTTGCTTGCTGCGGCTGTTATCGCCGGCATTTCAGGAGGTGGCAACAAGGTTATCCTTGAATGGGAATCCGTGCCGCCGTCAAACAAAGCTGCCGGTTCGCCAGAACTTAAAGTATATGTAGAGAACTCCGGGAGCATGGATGGCTATATGTGTCCGGGGTCGAATCTCAAAGACGCTGTCTTCGATTATGTCAGTGATTTGAAAAAAGAATGCAGCTCCACTTCCTTGTTCTACATCAACAGCCAGATTATACCTTGCAGACAGTCTTTGGAAAACTATATCCAAAATTTGTCTCCGGCATCTTTTGCCCAAGCAGGAGGCAACAGAGCCGACACCGATTTGCGGCACATAATCGACATGATGTTGCAAAAACAGAAGAAGAACACCTTGACCGTTTTCGTGTCGGATTGTATCTTGGACATACCGGAAAACGCATTGAATTTCTTTGGCAACTGCCAAGTGTCAATCAAAAACACATTTATACAGGCTTTGGACAAGAACCCAGACTTGGGTGTGCAAATCATAAAGTTGCAGTCGAAATTTAACGGTTACTGGTATTGTGGCAAAAACAAGGAATTGCTGACCAACGTGAAACGACCTTATTATATATGGCTAATAGGAGACAAGCATCTGCTGGCAAAAGTAAACAAAGATGTGCCGTATTCAAAAATCATAGGCGGAACAGACAATTATTGTGCATTCTCCAATCAGGACGTGATACCGTTTGACATCGACAAGAAAAAATACGTTGTAAACCACACCGGCAAAATTACCGTTGATATACTTGCGGATTTGTCATGCTCCCTGCAAAATGAAAACACTTTGGCTGACTGCAACAATTATACAGTCGATAACCCCACACAGGCGAAAGTCGTCTCATCGGAACGCATTACGGCGGCTGAAAGCAAATTCAGTCATGTCCTGAAATTAAGCGTGGACAATCCCAAGTCCCTAAATTCAGAGACAGTCACATTACACTTTCCAAGCATAGCTCCATGGGTAAGCATTACTAATGACGACACAGGAGAAAACATCAAAAAGAACCTGAACAAGACCACAGGCATTTTGTATCTCATAAAAGGTGTGGCAGAGGCTTATCATACAGAGAGACCTTATGGAACCATTACATTCAAAATCAAAAAATAAGAAATATTATGGGAGAATTTTTCGGAAGTATTTATTGTTGGCTTGAAGAGTTCTTCGGGCTTGAACTTGCCAATTATCTATGGGGCGAATCGGCTACCCAACAAGACAGCAACATGTATATCGGCATCGGACTAACCATGTTGCTGATTTCGCTGGTCGCCGCGGTAATCTACTACTACGTGCTCGACCATCCAAAGTTGCACAAATGGTGGGGATGGCTCATTTTCTTGGGTATAAATGCGGTCATAAACTTCATTGTAGGCTGGCAGTGGGTTCTTAAAGACTATTATGCGGGAAAAATGGTGACGACAAGCAAAACTACCGGAAAAGTGGAAGACCTGCCTATTGACACGACAGACATCTTGGCATTTGGAGTTACCAACATGATAGATTCCATATTGGCTTTTATCCTCATATCCTATATTATTAAATGGTGGAGTAACAATTGTTCCAAAGCTCCATTTTAAAAGAAGCAATCTATGGCAAAGTTATTTGTTTTCGGAATAGGCGGGACGGGAGCACGCGTCCTCCGTTCATTCACAATGATGTTGGCGGCTGGCGCAAACATCAAGGCAGACGAGGTTGTGCCAATCATTATTGACCCTGACGCGTCCAACGGAGATTTGACGCGTACAGTGCAACTGATGAGCACATACCGCTCAGTCCGCTCAAACCTGACGTTTTCACAAAACATAAAAACTCCTTTTTTCCGTAAGGAGCTGATTCAAATATTACCCAATTACACACTGCACATACAAGACACCGACGACAAGACCTTTAAACAGTTTATCGATTTGTCTTCCATGGACAAACCGGCTCAGGCATTGATGCGCATTTTGTTTTCCGAGAAGAATTTGGCATCGTCAATGGATGTAGGGTTCAAAGGCAATCCGAATATAGGCAGCGTGGTTTTAAATCAGACTTTTGAATCTGATGACTTCAAGAAATTTGCAAACGACTTTGCGTCCGGAGACAAGATTTTTATCATAAGCTCTATATTCGGCGGAACAGGTGCAAGCGGTTTCCCTCTTCTGCTCAAGACGCTGCGCACCAGTGACACGATGCCAAACCACGATTTGATAAACAATGCGGAAATAGGGGCAATCACCTTGTTGCCGTATTTCAAACTTGAACAAAGCGAAGAAAGCGAAATCGACTCATCCACGTTTATTTCCAAGACAAAATCGGCATTGGCCTATTACGAGAACAATATAAGCCGTAACAATTCGATAAATGCCTTATATTATCTGGCAGACGACATCTCAAATATATACCAAAACCATGAAGGCGGTTCGAGGCAAAACAATGACGCGCATCTTGTGGAATTTCTTGCTGCCACTGCGATTGTAGATTTTTGCAACAAGCAACACCCCAATACTGTGAACAAAGAACTGGGGCTGCAAGACCTGTCTGACAGCGTGACATTTGATTCCTTTTACGAAGAGCAACAACGGCAGTTGTTTGAGCCTCTGACTGAGTTTGTGATGATGAGCAATTGCCTCACAGACAAATACAGCTATTACAGTTCCGGGGCATTTGACGCCAACAATGATTATTTCAAAGGACTGTATGACTCGTCGTTTATGTCAAACTTAGTCAGTATATGCGAGGAATACAAGCAATGGCTGGGGGAGATGAAAGGCAACAAGCGTTCGTTGAACCTGTTTAATCTCAATACAAACGGCAAGCCCTTTGAGGTCGTTACCGGCAGAAGAGCGAAAAAGGTGTTCAGCACGAAATCTGATTATGATTTGGTGACCGACCGTTTGAATACCGCCATCAAGAAAAAATGCCATAGCAAAGAAGATCCCGACAAATTTGTCGAGATGTATTTCTTGGGAACTGAGAGATTGATAAAGGAGAAATTTAATTCATAAGATACTAAAGATGTCCAAAATATTCAGACTATATAAAGAAGGAGCATCGACATACAAAGGCTGGAATGAGAGTCCGTCATTTCCATACAACTCCAACGCGGGAGAGACCATCGCAGACCCTGATGGCGCCAGTGCAAAAAACGAAATCACGTCCATACCTTCTCCTTTCGCAAGAATAGACCTTGTCAAAACTGCGTTCAGAGAGGTGTGCCGTCGTGCGGGCGGAAATCTAAAAGAGCTTGACGGTGACACCATTTTCCATAAAATGGTGTCAGACACTCTCGACGTCGGAGAGATTTTCTTCAACATAGACAAGTTGAACGACAAAATAGAGGTCATAACGTGTGACTGTTCAGCAGTGCTGCAAGCCCTGAAAAACGACAATAACATTAGCCATTATTATGTGGCGGATTCGCTTGGGAAGTTCCTCCTGTCCGATGCGCGGACATATAATTTCGACAGGATGGGCAATGTCTACTTGCTGAATTACACCCAAGGGCCGGACGAGCTGAATATCATTGGAGCCACCTCTCCTGCGACCCTGTTTTTCTGCGGTGCCAACAAGTTAGATTATATAAACGACATTTTCTTTTCGAATAACGACAAACCGTTTGACAAAGACTATCAGCCATTGTACAAGCGCGATTTCGAGTATCTGAAAGCGTGGTGGACTTTACGCAAGACAAATCCTGGATTTTCCTCGTTATTCCCGGAAATTGACGACTATTTGAACCTTTCGTTCCGTGCCTTGAATGACATGGGCAAGAAAAGTCAGCTCTCAGCAATCACAGCTAAAAACCTTTCAGATTTCTCCGCGATTGAGGTGAAGAGCAACGAACAGATGAATCAAGTTGAAGTATTGGGCATCAACTTGCTGAAGAGAAAGGGCGGGAATTCAGACACGGCAAGTGAGTTCACGATTAAGCCCATTTCTGGAGAATATGAAGAATTGCCTTTGGTATTGCCTGTTGAGTCCGGCAACAAATATGCCGGGCTGGATTACGTCAATGGCTCTTGGGGAAAAGAAAACAAGGCACCGTATAAGGATGGCAAAGATGTTTCGGACAGGACATTGCCATTTGACGGAACACGGCACGCTTACCTTACAATCAGTGATTTCTTGGAGGATTATATAGTAAAGATTCCACATTCCTTGAACGCCAAAGGCTATTTTGTAGGGTGTAAAGTTTAGCTTTATATTTTTCAGCCTACTTTTTTCAGAGTCTTAGTTCTCTCTACCACCCAATTGGTAAGCAGATTTTCCTTTTTCCAATCGGCAGTATCCT
>CAVHWJ010000092.1:0-5870 GCA_963639565.1 uncultured Prevotella sp.
TCCTGTATCGTCTTGAACAGCGGCGGAACGGGGAACATATTGTCCTTTATCACGCGGCAGTTGTCATTGACAAAGTGCAGAACTTTGGTCTGCGCCCCTCCTGTGCAGTGAACCATTCCGTGGATTTCGGGTCGCATCTCGTCGAGGATTTTCTTTATCACCGGGGCGTAGGTTCGGGTGGGGGAGAGAACGAGCTTTCCGGCATTCACCGGACTGCCCTCCACCGCGTCGTCGAGCTTCTTGCCGCCGCTGTAAACGAGTTCCTCAGGCACAGCGTGGTCGTAGCTCTCGGGGTATTTCTCGGCGAGGTATTTTGAGAACACGTCGTGGCGCGCGCTTGTCAGTCCGTTGCTGCCCATACCGCCGTTGTATTCCGTCTCGTAAGTGGCCTGTCCGAACGACGCCAGACCCACGATAACGTCACCGGGGCGTATGTTGGCGTTGTCGATCACGTCGCTGCGCTTCATGCGGCACGTCACGGTGGAGTCCACTATGATAGTTCGCACGAGGTCGCCCACGTCAGCCGTCTCTCCTCCCGTGGGCCATATCCCGATGCCCATTTCGCGCATCTGGGCAAGGAGTTCGTCGGTGCCGTTGATAATGGCTGAAATCACCTCACCCGGCACGAGCATCTTGTTCCTGCCTATGGTGCTCGACACGAGGATGTTGTCCACCGCGCCCACGCAGAGCAGGTCGTCGGTATTCATCACGATAGCGTCCTGCGCTATGCCTTTCCACACGGAGAGGTCGCCTGTCTCTTTCCAGTACATATAGGCGAGCGACGATTTCGTTCCCGCCCCGTCGGCGTGCATGATGTTGCAGTATTCGGGACTTCCGCCGAGCACGTCGGGTATTATCTTGCAGAACGCCTGTGGGAAGATGCCCTTGTCGATGTTCTTTATCGCGTTGTGAACATCCTCTTTCGCGGCACTCACGCCACGCATCATATATCTGTTAGACTTGTCCATTTTATCTTATAGTTAAATTTGTTCTTTTCCGTTCCAAAAATCCCAGCTGGCGAAAGCCTGAAGCAGGAGCATCTCGATGCCGTTCTTTGTCACCGCCCCCTGCGCGCGTCCCTTTTTGAGGAACATCGTCTCGTCGGGGTTATAAATAAGGTCGTACAGCAGGTTGTGGCTGTCGAGGGCTTCGTATGGCAGCAGCGGACACTCGTTGTAGTGGGGGTACATTCCGCAGGGCGTGCAGTTCACTATCACGTTGTATTCCTTCACCACCTCGGGCGTTATGTTCTTGTACTGTATCGTGCCGGGACGCTCATAGCGGCTCACGAGAACCGTCTCCAGTCCCAGCGATTTCAGTCCGTAGTCCACCGCCTTCGACGCACCGCCCGTGCCGAGCACGAGAGCCTTCTTGTGGTACTTTTCGAGCAGCGGTTCGATGCTCTTGGTGAAACCAATCACGTCGCTGTTATAGCCTTTCAGCGTAACGTCGTTGTTCTTGTGCTCCACGCGAATCACGTTCACCGCCCCGATGGCCCTTGCCTCCACGCTGATGTAGTCGAGGAAGCTCAACACCTTCTCCTTGTAGGGGATTGTGACGTTAAGTCCGTGCAGTTCCGGATTGGTGGCAAGCACCTCCGGCAGACTGTCGATGCCCGTTATGTCAAAGTTGATGTACTCTGCGTCGATGTTCTCGTTCTGGAACTTTTCGTTGAAGAAATTCCTTGAGAAGGAGTGTCCCAGAGGATGTCCGATAATTCCGTACTTGTCCATTGAATTGTTGTTTTATTTAGTTGCGGTGTAACATGTGCATATACCGAACGTGAGCCGTTTGAAGCGGGCCTCTGAAAAGCCGATGCCCTTCAGTATGCCGACCATCGTCTCCCCCTGCGGGAAAGCCTCAATCGTGGCGGTGAGGTATCTGTACGCGCTTTTGTCCTTTGAAATCATCCTGCCGTATATAGGCAGCACGGTGTGGGTGTAAACGGTGAACAACTGTTTCACGGGGAAACTCACGGGGCGCGTCAGCTCTATCACGCAGAGCTTGCCTCCCGGTTTCAGCACGCGGTACATTTCCCTCAGCCCTGTTTCCAGATTTTGGAAATTGCGTATGCCGAAAGCCGCCGTCACGGTGTCGAAACTGCCGTCGGGGAAGGAGAGCGCGAGGCAGTCCTCTTTCCTGAAAGAAATCTTGTCCTGAAGATTTCTCTCTTCCACCTTCTTCCTGCCGATGGCCATCATCCCTTCGGAGATGTCAATCCCAGTCACCGACTGCGTGTTGAGCCTTTCAGCCTCCAGAATGGCGAGGTCGCCGGTTCCTGTCGCCACGTCGAGAATCCTGTCGTTCTTGAATCCCGAGAGGTTCTTTATCACGTGGTTTCGCCAGCATTTGTCAATCCAGAACGACAGGCGGTGGTTGAGCAAGTCGTAGGAGTGCGCCACAGCGTCGAACATGTGTTCCACCTGTGTGCCTTTGTCTTCCTTTCCGTTGTATGGCGTTATCTTTTCCTGCCCGTACATTTGTCTTTTCCCCTTTTGCTGAGTCTTTCTTCTATGCTGAATAAAAACAAAAAATCAAGGCAGTCAGCGGAAGGGAATCGCTTGCCCTGCCGTCTGTCTGTCTTGAATCCTTTATGTCATGCTATTTCTTGTATGCAGCGAGCCAGTCTGCCACGTTCTTCTCGATACGCTCGGCTATACCGTCGTTGTCGGCCGCCTTGTTGAATTTCTCGCCCGTGATGTGCTCGTAAAGTTCGATGTAGCGGTCGCTCACGCTCTCTGCGTATTCGTCGGTAATCTCCGGCATCACCTGTCCCGGCTCGTTCATGAAATCATGTTCGATGAGCCACTGGCGAACGAACTCCTTTGAGAGCTGCCTCTGAGGTTCGCCCTTCTCGAATTTCTCCTCGTAGCCGTCGGCATAGAAATATCGGCTTGAGTCGGGCGTGTGGATCTCGTCGATGAGATACACCTTGCCGTCGCGCTTGCCGAACTCGTATTTCGTGTCCACAAGGATGAGTCCCTGCTTGGCGGCGATTTCCTGCCCGCGGGCGAAAATCTTGCGGGTGTAGTCCTCCATCACCTCGTAGTCCTCGCGGCTCACGATGCCCTGGGCGATGATTTCCTCCTTGGAGATATTCATGTCGTGACCCTCGTCGGCCTTTGTGGTGGGGGTGATGATAGGTTCGGGGAAGCGTTCGTTTTCCCTCATTCCGTCGGGCAGTTTCACGCCGCACAGTTCCCTGCATCCCTTCTGGTATTCGCGCCATGCCGAACCGGTGAGGATAGAGCGGATAATCATCTCCACGCGGAACCCTTCGCACTTCAGTCCCACTGTAACCATCGGGTCGGGAGTGGCCAGTTTCCAGTTGGGGCAGATGTCCGTGGTGTGGTCAAGGAACTTGGCCGCAATCTGGTTCAGAACCTGTCCCTTGAACGGTATGCCCTTGGGGAGAACCACGTCGAACGCCGAAATTCTGTCTGTGGCGACCATCACGATGATGTCGTCGTTGATGTTGTAAACATCGCGTACCTTTCCGTGATACACACTTTTCTGTCCCTCGAAATGGAAATCAGTGCTTGTTAATGCTTTCATTACTTTGTTGAATATTAAAAAGTCAGATAAAATGTCGCTTTTTTAATTTTAATAATCGTCTGCAAATATACCTATTTTATATTTAACTGGCAACACCGCATACCTTTATTTTTTCGCTTCCGCTTTTTCGGCGTATTCTTTTTCGCGTTCTTTGTCGGACGCCTCGTAAGCCTTCACGATTTTCGTGACGAGCCTGTGCCTAACGATGTCCCCCTGCGTGAGGTTTATTATGGAAATGCCGTCGATGCCGTTCAGAATCTGCAGTGCCTCGCGCAGTCCGCTCCTCGTCCCCTTGGGCAAGTCCACCTGTGTCAGGTCGCCGGTTATTATCATCTTTGTGTTCCACCCCATTCTGGTGAGGAACATCCGGAGCTGTGCCGTCGTGGTGTTCTGCGCCTCGTCGAGAATCACCGCCGCGTCGTTCAGCGTACGCCCCCTCATAAAGGCGAGTGGGGCTATCTGTATCACGTCTTTCTCCATCAGTTCGTGGAGCTTTGCCGACGGTATCATGTCTTCGAGCGCGTCATACAGCGGCTGGAGATACGGTTCGATTTTGTCCTTCATGTCGCCGGGCAGGAACCCCAATTTCTCGCCGGCCTCCACCGCGGGACGGCTTAGGATGATTTTCCTCACCTCCTTTTCCTTCAACGCCCTCACGGCGAGGGCGATGCTGAGGTAAGTCTTTCCCGTTCCCGCCGGACCCACGGCAAACATCATGTCGTCCTTGGCGTATGCGTTCACGAGCCGCTGCTGGTTCTCCCCACGGCTTTTGATAGGCTTGCCGGATATGTTGTAGACAATCGCGTCTTTCGCCCCATCCTGTGCGGCGTCTTTCCCCTTCACGATGTCGAGAATGTCCTTTTCGCTTATGGCGTTGAAGCGCAGCACGTGTTTCCTTAGCTTTTCCGCGGCTTCCTCAAAGGCGCACATCTGCTCCTCGTCGCCCAATACCTTTATCACGTTGTCGCGCGCCACAATCCTGAGTTTCGGGTACAGCGACCGCACCATCTGCAGGTTGGCGTTTCCTGTGCCGTAGAAGACAACGGGGTCGATGTCTTCCAGTACGATATGTTTCTCTGTCAAAGTAGTTCCGTTTTTTATTTTTGCTGCAAAGGTAATATAAATCGGCAGAAGAGCGAAACGAATTACTGCGTTTCTTGTGCATGGCTTTCCTGTGTGTCAGGTGAGTTCATTTTCCTCATCGCCAGGTCAGCCAGCACAATCGCCGTCTCTTCCTCCTCCCTCGGCGCGTCCTTGGGCTTCCACGCCACGATGAAGCGCACCTTAGCCGATGTCACGCGGTAGCCTTTCGCCTCCCACCGTGTCACCTTCTCCTGCATCTTCATCGAGAGCCGGGCTATGTCGGTGCCTGTGCCGGGTATGGCGAGGCAGAAATCGTGATAGGAGAGGTCGTCGCCGCTCATCAGGGTGAGGATTTCCCTTTTGTATCTCTTCGAGAAACCGAGGTTTACGTCCTTGTGGGAGAGTTGCAGCACAATCTCTTCGGGCATGGCGTAGGCGTTGCCGTCAAGGATTTTCGTGTCGGCGCGGATGCCGTCGAAAATGTCGCCGTTGGTGTGTATGGTGAGCGTGCGTTTGGCGCGTGTCATGCCCACGTAGTATCTGCGCATGATGTCGTCGGTGGGATGCTGGGGAGCGGTGACGAGCATCACTACGTTGTCGAACTCCCGTCCCTTTGCCTTGTGTATGGTGCTCACAGCCACCTCAGCGTCGGAAATGTCGCAGAAATCCTCAACTGATGACTCTATGACGAACTCGCGGAAATCGCTGTAATACTTGGCGCGGTTGGTCTGCTCGAAGATTGCCAGACTGCGTTTCAGATACGGCAGACTTTCGCTTTCGGCGTATTTTGAGAAGGTCTTTTGCTTTGCCTCCTCCCACACGCCGTCGCTGATAACCGGGGAGTTGTCGGCCTTTACGCCCAGGCTTACGTGCTTCAGGAAATACCTCGTCTCCGCCAGATTCCAGAAGCAGAGGCCGTCGGCCGACTGCACCATCTTGCCGCGTATGCCGTGTTTGTTGAGCATTGCCACAAGTATCGCCGCCTCCTCGTTGGTCTGCGTCAGTATGCACGCGGTGCCGTCTTTGGCGAGACCCCTGCGGATGATTTCTTCCACCACAGGCCGGTACATATACACTTTCTCCCCTTGTATGGAATAAGGGTGCTTCACTATCTTCACAGAACCCTCCTCACCGCTCATCGAAACGTTTTTCGTCCGTTTCATGCGGTGGCGGATTCTTTCGGCGAAATCGTTGGCGGCATCCACCACTTGCCTCCGGCTGCGGTAGTTCTC
>CAVHWJ010000092.1:6123-9068 GCA_963639565.1 uncultured Prevotella sp.
CGGCTCACCACCTGTCCTGCGTCGTCGAGGTTGCCTATCCTGCCTAAGAGGTCGAAGCAATATGAATGGAACGTCTTTATCTCCACGAAATGCGCCGCGTTGCCAATCAGCTTCATCAGCCGCTGTTTGAACTCCGTTGCCGCCGCGCGTGAGAAGGTGAGCGTCAGCAACTGTTCGTGCTTCACGTCCTCCATCAGCAGCAGCGAGGCGAGCTTGTGGGTCAGCACGCGTGTCTTTCCGCTGCCCGGCCCTGCCGCCACCACTATGCAGCGCGACTCCTTGTCGTCGATGATGCGCTTTTGGCATACGGAAAGCTGTCCGAAGAGCTGCCTGTATTTCTCCGGCGTTATGTTGCGTTCTATCTCCGTTTCGCGTCCGCCCTTGAAATACTTGTCGATGAACTGTCGGTAGTTCATCTGGAAATAGTCCCTCACGTATTGCAGCGCGGCGTCGTAGTCCCTTACCATCAGGTTGGCGTATTCCCCCACGATATGCACCTGTTGGATTTTCTGTCTGTAAAACTCGTTTAGGATTTTGTAGTCGTCCTGCCTGTAACTGTTGCGGCTTCCCTTCAGTCGGTGGATGTCCATGGCGTTGTAGAGCACAAGGAAACCGCCCTCAAGTTTCAGCGCGCCTATTTTGGAGAGATACAGCAACGCTTCCTCGATGTCCTCCAACTGGAGGTTGGAAAAGTCGGAAAACAGCGACTGCGCCCCCGATTTCATCGAGTTCAGCAGTTCCACTACGGAGAACTGCACCGAACCCTTCTTCTGCCCCTCGTCCTTCTCCGCCAGCCGGTAGAGCCAGTCGATTACGAACCGGCATATTTCAATTCTCCTTTCAAATTTGCTTATCGTGGTGTCGATGTCGCTCAGGCGTGTCACGGTGATGTTATGCCCTCCGTCTTCCCTCTTGCGCGTGTAACCTTTCACTACAAGGAAATAAAGCAAAGTCCTTATCCGTTTTTCGTTGGCCGACGCTATGCCGTCGCGCACCGCGTTGTCGTTTAGCTGTTTGTAGGATATGCGCAGCGACTCGTCGGGGATGTGGCTGATTACATACCTTTCGAGTTTGGCGTATTGTTCCAACAGCTGCATTGACTTGCGTGATGTCTCGCCCATGTCCTGCAAATGTGCGGCGATGTCCTTTGAGTCGGCGAGTATGCCCTCCTGCCGCATACGGTTCACGGCTGACACCACCTCCTGTTTGCTTAGGCCGAGGATGTCGGCGAGGTAGTCAATGCGCGACTCACCCTCCGTGTCCTCCCTGTTCGAGGTGTGTTTCTGGGAGATAAGCGACTTTATGATTCTCGCCGCCTTTTCCGTCTCTTCCTCCGAGAAGAGGGCGGAGGCCATGAGCCGTTTCCTCGCCTCGTCCATGTTCTTCACCGTGATGCCGGTGGCGTAAACGTGCGGCACGTTGTTGCCCCTCTTGATGTAGCCGCTCTGCTCCAGTGCGGAAAGGGCTGTCTTCACGCGTGTCTCTATGTCATACACGCTGTCGTCCCACCCGGCTTTCCTCGCTATTTCGAGGGCGGAGCAGCATACGTGCGGACGAACCCTCGTAAAGCTCTTCACCGCCCGCCACACTTGCTGTATCTCGCTGATGCTCAGTTTTGTCTGGTTGAGCAGGATGAAATGCTTGTCGAGGTCTTTGTCGCTGTAAAGCACGAAGCACCGAGCCTCCAACCGCGGGTCCCTGCCGGCGCGCCCTGCCTCCTGCACGTAGTTCTCCAGCGATGCCGAAATGTCGTAGTGTACCACCAGTTTCACGTCGCTCTTGTCCACCCCCATGCCGAACGCCGAGGTGGCGACGATTACGTTTACCTGTCCGCTCATAAAGGTGTCCTGGTTGTGTATCTTTTCCTCCGCGTCCATCTTGCCGTTGTATGGCAGTGCCTTCATGCCGTCGCGCGTCAGCTTGTCGGCGAGGTAGACCGTGCGTTTCGTCCTCGACACATATATTATGGTGGGGCAGTCGGCTGTCGCCACGAGCGACCGCAGCCTGTCGTATTTCTCCTCGTCGGTGTCCACGTGGATTACGGAGTAATGCAGGTTGGTGCGCGAGGCGGAAGAGGCGAAGAGTTCCAAGTCCTCGTCCAGCCATTTCTTGAAATAGTCGCAGATGTCCTGCACCACCTTCTGCTTTGCCGTGGCGGTGAAACACGACACCGGGATCCTGTTGCGGAAGTTTTCCTGCGCCTGTCCCTCTTCGTTCTTTGCCTTGTATTTCTTCTCCTGGTATTCTCTGATGAATTTCCCGATATACAGGTAGTCCACGCGGAAATCATGCCCCCACGCCGAGAAGCAGTGGGCTTCGTCGATTACGAACCTCACCACGTGGCGGCGCATCAGTATGCGCTCAATGGTCTTCGACCGCAGCATTTCGGGGGCGATGTAGAGCAGCGACGCGTCGCCGTTCATCACCCTCTCAATGGCGAGGGTGCGCGATATAGGGTCGAGCAGTCCGTTTATTGTCACCGCGTCGGTGATGCCGCGGTCGGCGAGGTTGTCCACCTGGTCTTTCATCAGCGACTGCAACGGGGAGATTACCACTGTCAGTCCGTGTACCGACCGCGCGTCCATTAGGGCCGGCAACTGGAACGTGAGCGACTTGCCGCCGCCCGTGGGGAATATGGCGAGCAGCGACTTGCCGTGTGCCGCCGCCCTTGCGGCTTTCTCTTGCAGTGGTTCGCCGTTGTATGTGCGGAACTCGTCGTAGCCGAAGAACCGTTTAAGATTATAGCGCACGTCGAGCCGCTTCCTGCAATATCCGCAGCCGTCCTTGCACGGCGTGTGCCTGAGCAGCCGTATCACGTGCTCCACTTCGGGAAAGTTGTGCAATATCCACCCCGGGGTGACAGAGCGGTAGTCGTCAGTGCCAATCAGCGCGAGGGCGTAGGCGAGGGCGCAGGGGTGTTCCCCGATGAGGCTTGCGATGTCGGA
>CAVHWJ010000093.1:0-9022 GCA_963639565.1 uncultured Prevotella sp.
TTAACGGCGAAAAGGATGTAAATATAAACAAATATCGCTAATTTTGCATAATATAAAAGGTAAGACTGCAAGTTTTACGAGAAAAAAGACAGTAAACGGCAATTATTACAAACACAATATCATTAACAAAAAGCAAGGGATTATGAAGAAAAAGCTACTCTTTCTTTCAACCGCATGCATGATGGCGACGGCTGCCGTGGCGCAGAACACCATAGCCACGGCCATCGACGCGCAGGGCGGCGACAACAAATACACCGTGACGGGTGAACAGTCGCAGACGGTGTACTGGAAATTCACCGCCGACAAGAACTATCTCGCCACGGTGGCGCCGCTGACATCATCAGGGTCGGCGCCGAGCGTGGGCATCGTGAGCGACGGCGCGGACTATATCACCACCATGAAGGGGGCTACCGTGAGCTACCCCACCTACGCCTACCCGATGCAAAAGGGAACTACCTACTATTTCTCCTGCACCGCAATGGGCGAGACCGGCTTCACCCTCAACGTTGAGGAGGACGACAACATCAGCGGAGGACTTTCCGCCGACGCTCCGGCGGTGATAACCGTGGGCAAGCAGACATTCATCGGCGACCCGTTTAACAACTCTTACAGCGGCTACGACGCTTACGGCACATACAAGGCCACGGAAGACGGACAGCTCGTGCTCTCCTCTACCGGCTACATGAACGCCACGGTGAACGGCACGTCATACCCCGGGGAATACGTGGGTAGCAGCTACACGGTGAAAGTGGGCGTGACGAAGGACACCGACTACAGCATCACGTTCAACAACGTTTATTCGCCCTACCTCGTTTCAGCCGAGGTGGCTCACCCCACCGCCGGTTCGCTCGACATGCCTTTCGAGGGCAAGGAGGGTGAGAACACCGTGCCGGCGGCTTACGGCAAATACTACTACACCTACACGCCGACGAAGACCGGTTTCCTCAACATAAAGAGCGACAGCTCGCTCCCCGGCGGCACCGTGGAGATATACAGCGGCAAACCGTCGTATTCGGCTCTCGCCACGTCGGAGCAGGGTTCATACAACGTGAGGGCTGAGGTGGAATACACCGGCTATACCTATTATATAGTGGTGGACAAAATCGACGCCACCGACGCTCCCGAGACATTCACCATCTCCATGGAGGACTACAAGGCCGGCGAGAAGGAGAGCAACCCCATCGCCATTAGCGAGTTCCCCTCCACCTACACGCTGGAGAGCACAACGGGAACATACTACTACTCAGTGAACGTTCCTGCCAACACCAACAAGATGCTGACCGTTAAGGCCGCCTCTTCCGTCGCAGCATACACAAGCGTTTCGGTTTATCCCTCGGGCAACTCATGGAGCGGCACGACAGGCACTGACTACGTGGAGTGCAGCGTGAACAACGAATACGACCGCACGTATATCATCCGCTGGACGGCAAACGAGACTTCAACCCCCGTCACCTTCACCGTGGACTACAAGGGCATCACGGCCGGCGACGTGATAACCAGTCCCATCACGGCGGTTCTGGGCAAGAACGAACTCGACGCCGACGGCACGAGATACTATACCTACACCGCCACGCGCAGCGGCAAGCTCGCCGTGGAACTGAGCGAACCCACCATGTCGGTGGAGTTCCCCAAGGGCACCGACACATGGAGCGGCACGTATGAGGCATTGGTGAGCGGCATCACCTATTCGCTCGAAGCAACCGAGGGGACAAGCTACCTCATCACCGTGAAGAACGCCAAGGCCGGCGAGAGCTTCACGCTGACAGAGACGGATTTCGCCGCCGGCGAGGTGAAGTCGAAACCGCTCGACGTGACAGGTTCTGAATACGTCATGGGTAAGGACCAGAGCAGCGTATGGCTGAAATACACCGCCACGAAGGACTGCCAGCTCGTAATCGACTGCGACGCCGAGTATAACGGCACGAACCAGGTGGAATACGGCAAGGAGGGCGAATATATGTCGGGCATGGTGACTACCAAGAGCGACGGCTCCGACTACAAGACCTATTTCCACGGCGCGAGGGTGCTCGCCAAGGGCGACGCCATTCTCGTTCACCTCAAACTCACCGGCGACGCAGAGGGCGTGAAGGTGACGTTCGCCGAGGAGGACGTTCCCGAGGGACTGTCGGTGAAAAACCCCTTGACAATCAAGCCGGGCGAGACAATCACAGTTCCCGTGGGTTCTGAGGTTTGGGTGAAGGCCGACCTGACGAAAGGCACAAACGTCTTCACCTCCGACGCTGCCAACCGCACGTACATCTTCTACAGTCTGGCCGACGCGGAGAGCAACAGCAACTACGAGTATGTGTCATACGACACGTTCTATGACCCCAACGACGGCTACAAGCTCACCGCCACCTACAAGAAAGACGTGGAAGAGGAGCAGACCGTTTACTTCCAGTTCCCCTACGTGAGCTACAGCTTCTCGTTCACCTACGAGAGCACCGGCACGCCGTCTGCAATCAGCGGCGTGAGCGCGGAGGGCAACGGCAAGGTTGAGGTGTTCGGCATCAACGGAGTGAAGGTGGCAGACACCACCGCCGGACTGAAGAGCGGCATCTATGTGGTGCGCCAGAACGGAAAGGCAAAGAAAGTGGTTATCAGATAATAACGCACACAGAAAGGAATGCAAGGAAGGGGCTTCGTGTCTTCATCCTTGCATTTTTTCGTTTTATACAAAAAACGGAAAAATGACTGTTCAGATTTAGTCTTTGCAAAATAAATTTATGAAAAATTCATGGTTAATTTATGGCAAATTCGTGTTCAAAAAATATTCGTTTTCTTTGAACATAAATTCTCATAAATTTACCACGAATTTTCATTAATTTTTTTACTGAAAACAATAAAATCAAACAAAGAAAAAAGAATACATGAAAAGTCTTAAACGAATGTTGCTGACTTCCGCCGTCACCCTCGCCTGTTCGCAGGGGATGTGGGCGATAGGCGCGTATCCGCGCCCGGTGGTCATGCGGCAGCCCGACGGCACGACGCTGCTCGTGAGGATACAGGGCGACGAGAACTACCACTACGTCACGTCGGCAGACGGCTATCTCCTGCAAAAGGACAAGGCCGGGTATTTCCGCTACGTGGACTACGACATGAAGACGGGCAAGCGCATAGTCACCTCGCAGCGCGCCCACAACGCCGCGGAACGCACGGCGGAGGAGAAACAGATGGTGGCGCGGCTCACGGCGGCGCAGACGATGAACGCCGACTTCCTGAGCCGCAACAAGATAGAGCGCAAAGCCCCGGCGAAGACCTTGGCGCGCAGCGTTGTTGCGCCGCGCAAGGTGATGGGCAAGAGCGCGGCGGTTAGGGAGTCGCAGTATCTGGTAATCCTCGTGAACTTCACCGACAGCGTGATGCGCCACACCAACAGCGACTTCGACCGTTGGCTCAACGAGGAGGGCTACAGCCAGAACGGCGGCACGGGCAGCGTGAAAGACTATTACCGCGACAACTCCATGGGGCAGTTCATCCCCAACTTCAAGGTGGTGGGTCCCTACACGCTGTCGCAGCCCACGGCATATTACGGACAGAACTCGGGCGACGCCGGCACCGACACCAATCCGCGCGACATGGTGCGCGAGGCTCTGACACTGGCGCGCAACGACAACCCCGACATGGACTTCTCGCAGTTTGACAACGACGGCGACGGCGAGATGGACAACTGCTATATCATCTACGCCGGCTACAGCGAGGCGAGCACCGCCAACACCGACGACATCTGGCCCCACAGCTGGAACATGGGCGACGACAAGCCCGAATACGACGGCATAAAGGTGAACAACTATTCCTGCTCCGCCGAACTGGTGGGCATGCCGGGGAGTCCGGCGAAGCCCTCGATGGACGGCATCGGAACGTTCACCCACGAGTTCGGCCACGTGCTCGGACTGAAGGACATGTATGACACCGACAGCTACGACAACGGCGTGGGCGTGGACCCCGGCGACTACAGCCTCTACGCCTCGGGCAGCTACAACAACGACAGCCACACGCCGCCCTGCCTCATGGCCTTCGAGCGCATGCAGATGGGGTGGATGCGCGAGGGCGAGGACATCACCGAACTGAAAGACCCGGAGGACGTGACGCTCCAAAACATCGCCGACAACAAGGCGCGCTACATCAACGCGCAGCCGGGACGCGAGGCGGGGACCGGAGTGGAGTGGTTCATCCTGGAGAACCGTCAGCAGACGGGCTGGGACAAATACATCCCTGCCGGCGGACTGCTCATCACCCACTACGACTACACTGAGGAGATGCAGGAGAAATGGTGGAAAATCAACGGACCCAACAACTCGGCGCAGCACCGCTGCATGTATATCATGGCGGCCGACGGCGTGGACGACAGCAACTCGCGCAGCGGCGACACCTATCCCGGCTCGTCGGCAAACACCTCGTTCACCGACACCACGACGCCGGCCTCGATAGGCTGGAACAACAACAAGATCGGCGTTCCCGTGACCAACATCATCGACGACGGAACGCTGGTGCGCTTCCAGGTTAGCGGCGGCACAAGCGTGTGGAACACCGTTAAGACGCTTGTGCCGGAGAACGTGCGCGACGTGGAGGCCACGTTCCGCGCCGACGTGAACTGCGCCGCAGGGGAGGTTAAGGAGACCGGCTTCTGCTACTGTCTCGCCAACGGCGGAGCTACGCCCGAAATCGGCGGCGACGGCACCACGGCGGTGGCGGCGAGCGACACGAAGAACCCCGAGTTCCACGCCACCGACCTCCAGCCCGGCGCGAACTACAAGGTGCGCGCATACATGAAACTCGCCGACGGAACGGTGGTCTATGGTTCGCCTGTGCCGTTCGCCACGGAGTGCCAGACAGCCAACGTGACCCTCGACAATCCCTTTTACAGCGACTTCACCTCATGGACCAACGGCCAGCCCGACTGCTGGCAGATTATCGACAACAACGGCGACGGCACGACATGGGTCATCGACGAGTCGTCAAACTCCATAGTGTATTCGTTCAACTACTGGAACAACGCCGACGACTACCTCGTATGCCGCCGCCGCATCCACGTGCCGGAACACGGCACGCTGTTCTTCACGCGCGGCGTGTCGGAGGCCACGTCGGTGGAAGACCTCGACATCCTTGTTTCCACAAAATCGAGCAGCCTCGCCGACTTCAACCTCTTTGAGCACCTCTCCTTCGCCGACTATTTCTCGCAGCAGCACATGGAGGAGGTGGACCTGAGCCAGTTTGCCGGACAGGACATCTACATCGCCTTCCGCTGCTGTTCGGAGAAGATGCAGAGCAACCTGTGGCTGTGGAACGTTATGGTGACGGACAAGCTCCAGACTCCCACAATCACCAAGTTTGAGCGCAACGGCGACGCGCTCCACGCCGAATGGACGGCGGTGGACGGCGCGACGGGCTATTACCTGTATTTCGGCAAGGAGACCGACGAGGTGAACCAGGAGGTGGTCTTCGCCCCCACGTCGTTCTTCGAGGAGGTGACTGGCGACGTGACGACATCCACAGGAAAGATACTCTTCAAGAGTTCGGGCTGCGTAACGCTCAAGGAATTCCCCGAGGGACTGGAGGACTGCAAGTTCATGGTTACTACGAGCGGACCCAGCGGCACGTCGGAGCTAACCGTCGAAGGGACGAAAGACGGCGAGACATGGCAGATTGTAGGCACGAAGACCTCGTGCAAGGAATACGATTCCGACGGGCAGGAGGTTGATTTGTCGTCTTACCTGAAAGACAAGAAATACAAGAAGCTCCGCTTCAAGTTCAAGCACGGCGGACGCAACGCCTGCATCAAATACCTCACGCTCATCTACAACGACGGCAAGGTGTACACAGACCTCGCCGCGGGCGGCGTTTACAACACCTACATCGACATCAAGCAGACCACGGACAAGGAGTTCGACACGGGCAAATACAAGATATGGGTTGCCGCAGGGTGGAAAAACCTGTTCTACGACGAGTCCGCCCCGGCCTATTACGAGGCTAACCCGGCGGCAATTGGCGAGATAGTAGTGGGCGAGGACGGCATGAGCCTGACCAACGCCGGCGGCGCGCTGCGCCTGAGCGGACTGAAGCCCGGATATACGGTGACGTGTACTTCGGCATCGGGCGCGCTGCTCTTCCGCGGCACGGCATCCGCCGAAAGCATGACAATCCCCACACCGGGCATCAGCGGCTTCGCCGTGGTAAGCGTGAGCGGCGAGGGCAAGACAAGCCACATCAAAACCATCATCAGATAAAAAAGAACAACAGATATGAAACCTAACAAGATTACATCATCATTGATGGCCGCCATGGCGTTCGGCGTGGCGGTGGCTTCGGTAGGCACGTTCACCCACAACCTGCGCAAGGCGCACGGCGACAGCGAGAAAGTGAAGCCCTCGCAGGGACTCACCGCGCTCCCTCGCCTTAGCCGCGCCGCCTACACTCCATTGCGCACCGACGGCAACAACGGCGTGCCATACGGACTGCGCCTTGCGGGCGTGGACGACCGCACGGTAAGCCTCTCGTGGATTTCGCCCGAACCCACCGACGGGTATTTCGAGGACTTCGAGAGCCACGACGACTTTGAGATTAACTCCGCCGGGAGCATAGGGTGGTCGTATATCGACACCGACAACCAGAACACCTACACGTGGCAAGCGTGTACCTTCCCCAACCAGGGGCAGAAAATGGCGTTCATAGTGATGAACCCCTGGAAAACGTCGCCGGCGGTGAACGAGAACCCCGACTACGTGCCTCATTCGGGCAAGAAGATGCTCGTGGACTTCTGCGCCGTGGACGCGCAGAACAACGACTACATCATTTCGCCGGAACTCAGTTTCGACAAGGATTTCCAGATAAGTTTTTGGGCAAGGTCTTACAAGACAGGCGACAATTACAGTCTGGAGCGCGTGCGCGTGGGATATTCCACCACGGGCAAACGCCCCTCTGACTTCACCTTCGTCAGCGCGTCGCCCTACGTGGAACTTCCGGCGGAGTGGACTAACCTGAAATATTCCATCCCCAAGGAGGCGAAATACGTGACCATCAACTGCGTGTCGAACGACGCCTTCATGCTGCTCATCGACGACATCTTCATCGGCACGAACAAGGTGGCCCCGTCGTCGCAGTCGGCTCCGCGCAGGACAAGTTCTAATTCGGTGGTGGGCTTCAACGTCTACCGCAACGGCGAGAAGATAACCGCGTCGCCCATAGAGGCGGTGTCGTTCACCGACAACGTGCCTGACTACGGCGACTACACCTATTCGGTGACGGCCGTACATGAGGACGGCACGGAGTCGGCGAGGAGCGAGCAACTTGCGGTGAACGTGCCTGACATAAGGATGCTGCCCTTTGAGGACGCTTTCGACGACTGGACGCTCCACGAGGACAAGTGGACGGCGGTGAACCTCGACGGTGAGACGGAATCGAAGTGGTCTATCGACTATTACGAATACGGACTGGTAGACCCGGCCGCCACTTACAGCTGGTCCACCCACACCAACTACGACGAGGCTCTTATGACGCGCGAGCTGCACACCGCCGACGCGGCAAACACCTTCCTGCGCTTCCAGCTGAGGCTGCGCAACAGCGAGCAGACCAACGTGGACTACCTCTCGGCTGAGGTATCGTCCGACGGCGGCAACACGTGGAAGGAAATCCACACGTTCAGCAACAAGAACGGCGGCTTTGAGTGGACCACGTTCCAGTACGCCCTCGCCCCGTATCTCTCCTCTGACCTCTTCCGCGTGCGTTTCCGCGCCCACGGAACCGATGCCAAGTGGATTAACTACTGGTATGTGGACGACGTGAAAATCTGGAATCCAACATGGGCTAAGGGAAAGATAACGGTGTCGTCGGATGCCGAAGGGAACATCGCCAACTGCGGCGTTACCCTCACCGCCGACCACGGAGCGGTAATCAACGCCACGACAGACGCTTCGGGCTGCATCAACCTCGACAGCATCGAGGTGGGCAAATACGAGGTGAGCGTGGTAAGGGACGGCTATAATATATATAAAGGTGAATGGGACGTGAAGGAGGGTTCGTCCGCCTACAACGTCAAGCTCACCCGACCCTCGGCCCTGCTCTCCGCCACGAGCGTTACCGCCGACATGGCGGCAGAGGACTGCATCACAAAAACATTCTCGCTCACCAACAACGGCGACGGCAACCTCGTGTGGCGTTTGGAGAGCCGTCCGGCAAAGGCTTCGGGCGACGACACCCACCGCTGGGAGATACAGCCGTCGTTCTCAGCGTCGAGCGACTTGCAGCAGTCGGTGGCTTTCGACGGCGAGTTCTATTACACCACCTCGTCTGTTGAATTGGGCAAGTTCTGGAAATACGGCCGCGACGGCAAGTTCATCGAGCAGTTCTCAATCCCCGGGATGTATTACGCCCTGTATGACCTGGCCTACGACGGACGCTATTTCTACGGCAGCGACCACTCCAACCGCCTCTTCAAACTCGATTTCGACAACCGCCGCGTTGCCGGCATCATCACTGTCAGCTCTGAGCCTGACCTGGAGATAACGCACTGCAGCTACGACCCCGACCGCAACGGCTTCTGGGTGGGCGGCTTCACCACGATAGGCTTCATCGACAGAAACGGCAACGTGAAGTCGCGCTTCACCAGCATAAGCACCTCGGAGAGCGTGTCAATCTACGGTTCGGCATACGACAACGTGTCGCCCGGCGGCCCCTACCTGTGGCTCTCCGACATGACGGCGGAGTCTGACGACCAGATCGACAAGCTCCAGATACGTCAGTTCAACACCTCGAAGCGCGCCCTCACCGACGTGAAACATTCGCTCACCGACGCTCCCGGCTACGTGCTCGGAAGCCAGAACACGGGAGTGAACTACGTCTGCGGCGTGTTCGCCTCCACCGACATCGTGCCGGGTAAGCTCACCCTCGTGGGCGCGCTGAACCAGATGCCAAACCTCTTCTTCCGCTACACCATGTGCGAAACGGACAAGTGGCTGAACCTCTCGCCCAAGCACGGCACGCTGCTGCCCGGCGCCACGCAGGAGTTCAGCGCGGTGTTCGACGC
>CAVHWJ010000094.1:0-9005 GCA_963639565.1 uncultured Prevotella sp.
TAAGGGATTAAGACAAAGCTAAAAAATTGTTGGTTGGTACCATAGAAAGCCCGGGTTGCTCGTTCAGTCCGGGCTTAAACTTTTTTATAAGGGTTATTACAGCCCCGTATCTATTCTTCATTTCATTAGAATTGACAAAATTAATTTATGAATAATTTGTGGTTAATTTATGGTTATTCGTGTCCCAAAAGATATTCATTTTCTTTTGAACATAAATTTCCATGAATTAACCACGAATTTTCATTAATTGTAGCTATATGCAATTGATCTACATAGCCCCCTATAAAAACGAAACAGGAGGAAGACCAAGCGGTTTCCCTCCTGTTTCAGTTTTGTGCGGTATGCCTTTTGGCGCACCGTTTACGTATTCTCTCTTTTTAGTGGATATTGTCCTCGATGAGGTTCACGCCGGTCATGTCGGAAGGCTGCTCCAGACCCATGATGTGGAGGATGGAGGGAGCAACGTCGGCAAGACGGCCGTCTTTCACGGTGGCGGAGTTGTTGTCAGTGACGTAGATGAACGGCACGGGGTTCAGCGAGTGGGCGGTGTTCGGCGTGCCGTCGGTGTTGATGGCATTGTCGGCGTTGCCGTGGTCGGCGATGATGATAGCCTCGTAGCCGTTGGCCTTGGCTGCCTCGATAACGTCCTTCACGCAGTTGTCCACGGCATGAACGGCCTTGGCGATGGCGTTGTAAACGCCCGTGTGACCCACCATGTCGCCGTTGGCGAAGTTCACCACGATGAAATCATACTCCTGAGTGTTGATTGCGCCCACGAGCTTGTCCTTCACCTCGTATGCGCTCATCTCCGGCTTCAGGTCGTAGGTGGCAACCTTGGGCGAAGGCACGAGGATGCGGTCCTCGCCCTCGTAGGGAGTCTCGCGTCCGCCGTTGAAGAAGAACGTCACGTGGGCGTATTTCTCCGTCTCTGCGGTGTGCAGCTGCTTCTTGCCCTGCTTGCTGAGGAACTCGCCGAGCGTGTCCTGCACGTTCTCCTTGGGGAAGAGGATGTCCACGCCCTTGAACGAAGCGTCGTAGGGGGTCATGCAGAAATACTGCAAGTCCTTTATCGTGTGCATGTCCTCCTCGGGCATATCCTGCTGCGTGAGCACCTGCGTGAGTTCCTTGGCGCGGTCGTTGCGGTAGTTGATGAAAATCACCACGTCGCCCTCCTGGATCGTGCCGTCCACGGTGGCGTTGCTGATGGGCTTAACGAACTCGTCGGTAACGTCGGCTGCATAGCTCTCCTGCATGGCCTTCACCATGTCGGTGGCCTTAGTTCCCTTGCCCTCCACGAGCAGGTCGTAAGCCTCTTTCACGCGGTTCCAACGCTTGTCGCGGTCCATTGCGTAGAAGCGTCCCACGATGCTGGCGATGTGCGCGCCGTTAGCCTCGCAGTGTGCGGTAAGGTCCTTTATGAAACCCTCGCCGCTCTTGGGGTCGGTGTCGCGGCCGTCCATGAAACAGTGTACGTAGGTGTTCTTCAGACCGTATTCCTTTGAAATCTCGATGAACTTGTAGAGATGGTCGAGCGACGAGTGAACGCCGCCGGTGGAGGTGAGTCCCATGAGGTGGAGCTTCTTGCCCGTCTCCTTGGCGTAGGTGAACGCCTTTACCACGCCCGGGTTCTTGAGGATAGAGCCGTCGGCGCAGGCGCGGTTGATCTTCACCAAGTCCTGATAGACGATGCGTCCGGCGCCGATGTTGAGGTGTCCCACCTCGGAGTTGCCCATCTGTCCCTCGGGCAGGCCCACGTCTTCGCCGCACGCCATGAGGTGCGAGTGTGCGCTCACTGCCGTGAGATAGTCAAGATACGGGGTAGGGGTGTTGTAGATAACGTCACCCTTGCCGTGTTTTCCGATACCCCATCCGTCGAGTATCATCAATAAAGCTTTCTTTGCCATGATATGTGTAATGTTTTAAAGAGTTGTAAATCTATATGATAATCCCCGCGTCAGAACATCCTGCTCACTCGCTTGATGCCCTCCACGAGGGCGTCTATCTCGGCGGTGGTGTTGTAGAGGGCGAAGGACGCGCGCACGGTGCCCTGTATGCCAAGGCGTATCATCAGCGGCTGGGCGCAGTGGTGGCCGGTGCGCACGGCGATGCCGAGGCGGTCGAGCAGGGTGCCCATGTCGAGATGGTGGATGTCGCCAACGAGGAACGACACCACGGCGTCTTTGTTTTCCGCCTCGCCGAAGAGGCGCATGCCGTCAATCTCTCGCATCCGCTTCATGGCGTATTCGGTGAGAGCCTTTTCGTGGTCGTGGATGTTGTCCATGCCGAGACTTTCCATGTATTTTATGGCGGTGGCGAGACCGTGGGTAGCCACGTAGTCGGGGGTGCCGGCCTCGAACTTGAACGGCAGTTTCTCGAACACCGTGCGCTCGAAGCTCACGCTCTCTATCATTTCGCCTCCGCCCTGATACGGCGGCAGACGGTCGAGCCACTGCTCCTTGCCGTAGAGCACGCCCACGCCGGTGGGCCCGTACATCTTGTGTCCGCTGAAGGCGAAGAAATCGCAGTCGAGTTCCCTCACGTCCACCTTGAAATGCGGCGCGCTCTGCGCCCCGTCGAGCATGAAAGGCACTCCGTGGTCGTGGGCTATGCGTATCATCTCCTTCACCGGGTTCACGGTGCCGAGCACGTTGCTCACATGCGCCACGCTGACAATCTTGGTGCGGTCGGTGAAGAGTTTTTCGTATTCGTCGAGGAGGATTTCTCCGCGGTCGTTCATCGGTATGACGCGCAGGCATATCCCCTTCTTGGCTGCCTGAAGCTGCCACGGCACGATGTTGGAGTGGTGCTCCATTACGGAGACGATAACTTCGTCGCCCTCCTTCATGAACTCGTCGGCGAACGACGACACCACGAGGTTGAGGGCTTCGGTGGTGCCGCGGGTGAATATCACCTCGTCGGTGGACTTGGCGTTGATGAACGCGCGCACCGTCTCGCGCGCCGCCTCGTGGAGGTCGGTGGCCTGTTGGGAGAGGTAGTGAACGCCGCGGTGTACGTTGGCGTTCACGTTGAGGTATTCCTCGCGCATGGCGTCGAGCACGCAGAGGGGTTTCTGCGTGGTGGCGGCGTTGTCGAGGTAGACAAGGGGCTTGCCGTAGACCTCGCGGCTGAGGATGGGGAAATCTTGGCGGACTTTTTTTATGTCGTACATGGTTTTGTGGTTTTGGGACTACTCGGACGGCTCGGACTACTCAGACTTCTCGGAGTTGTCAGACTTCTCGGAGTGGTCTGAGCCGTCCGAGCCGTCTGAGTTGTCTGAAAACTCCGAGCCTTCCAATTTTACTTGCACAGCCTGCACCCCTCGCACTTGTTCAGTTCTCCGCGGAAACGCTTCTCCACAAGATAGTGGAGGCGGTCGCGTAGGGGTTCGAGCTGCATCTGGTCGATAACCTCGTTGATGAAGGCGAATTCGAGCAGGAGCTTGGCTTCCTTGCGGCTGATGCCGCGCTGCTGCATATAGAAGAGGGCGGCGTCGTTGAGCTGCCCCACGGTGCTGCCGTGGGCGCACTTCACGTCGTCGGCGTAGATCTCGAGCATCGGCTGGGTGAACATCCGCGCCGTCTTGGCGGCGCAGAGGTTCTGGTTGGTCTCCTGCGAGGTGGTCTTCTGCGCGCCGTGGCGCACGAGCACGCGGCCGGCGAACGCACCCACGGCCTCGTCGTCGAGTACGTACTTATACAGTTCGTGGCTCTGGCAGCGACCCACTTTGTGGTCGATGAGCGTGTTGTTGTCCACATGCTGCTTCTTGTCGGCTATCACGCACCCCGAAAGACTGCACTCCGCCCCCTCGCCCTCGAAAACGAGGTCGGTGCGGTTGCGCGTCACGCCGTTGTGGAGCGTAATTATATTATGGTTCACGCGGCTGTTGGCCTCCTGCCGGATGAACACGTTGCTCACGCGCACGTTCTTGGCGTGGGTCTCCTCCAGACAGTAGAGGTCGAGCGAGGCGTTGTCGCCCACGTAGGCCTCAATCACCTGTGTGGTGAGGAAACGCCTGTCGTCGGCGGCATGGTCGCAGAAGAGCAGTTTTATTTCAGCCCTCTCCTCCACGATGATGAGCACGCGGCGGTTCACCATGAGGTCCACGTCAGACCGCAGGATGTTTATCACCTGCACCGTCTTGTCCGCCGCCACGCCCTTGGGCACATAGACTATCAGTCCGTCCTGCGCCAGCATGGTGTTGAGGGCGGTGATGCCGTCTTCCTCGCTCTTGGCAATCTTGCCGTAGTATTTCGCCACGAGTTCCGGTTTTTCTTCGGCGAATTTCCTGAGCGAACCCACCACCACGCCCTCGGGGAGCGGTTTCTTGGGCAGTGCCTTTTCGCAGAAAATGTCGTTCACCACGAAATACAGCGATGTGCTGAGGTTCGGCACGTCGCAGCGGAACGCCTCGTAGGGGTCCACGGGAATGTCGAGGCGGTTGAGGTTGAGTCCGTAGTCAGGCTCGAAGAGCGCGGGGATGTCGGTGTACTTGTATCTCTCCACCTTCTTGGTGGGGAAGCCAAGTTTCTTGAAACTCTCGAAGGCGGCGTCTCTCAGCGCGTTCATCGCCTCGGGGGCGTGGCGCATTATCATGTCGCGGCACTGCCCGTAGAGTTCTGTGTATTGTCTTTCGCTTTGCATTTCTTGTCCTTTCTGTCTTGATGTAAAGGGTGGGGAGGGGTGGCTTGCCGCGCTCAGGCGTTGCCGTCCTCCTTGCCGTCCACCTCGGCCTTGATCCAGTCGTAGCCGCGCTGTTCAATCTCCTTTGAGAGTTCCGGTCCGGCGGTCTTCACGATGCGCCCCTTGTAGAGCACGTGTACCACGCTCGGCTTTATCATGTCGAGGAGCCGCTCGTAGTGGGTGATGACGATGGTGGATTTCTCCGGCGTGTGCATCTTGTTCACGCCCTCCGCCACGATGCGCATCGCGTCCACGTCGAGGCCGGAGTCCGTCTCGTCGAGGATGCTGAGTTTGGGGTCGAGCATCGCCATCTGGAAAATCTCGTTGCGTTTCTTCTCACCGCCGCTGAAGCCCTCGTTCACCGAGCGGTTGGAGAGTTTGCTGTCAAGCTCCACCACCTTGCGCTTCTCGCGCATCAGCTTGAGGAAGTCGCCGGCCGAGAGCGGTTCCTTGCCCTCGTACTTGCGCTTCTCGTTCACGGCGGCCCGCATAAAGTTGGTCATCGACACGCCGGGAATCTCCACGGGATACTGGAACGAGAGGAACAACCCCTCGTGCGCCCTGTCCTCGGGAGCCATTTCGAGCAGGTTCTTGCCGTTGAAGAACACCTCGCCCTCGGTCACTTCATACAGGGGGTTGCCCACGAGCACCGCGCTCAGGGTGCTCTTTCCGGAGCCGTTTGGTCCCATTATGGCGTGCGTCTCGCCGTCTTTCACAGTGAGGTTGATACCTCGCAATATCTCTTTGTCGCCGATCTTGGCGTGAAGGTTTCTGATTTCTAACATGATTGTATTGTTTTTAGCAAGGGGTAAATTCCAGGATTTGCTCCTTCTTGTTTTGTCCGATTTCTTTGTAATATAAATATGTGATGTCTACGGTGGCGCCGTATTCCAGGAAATGCTCCATGAACCTTTCGGTGTCGTCTCCCCAATAGACCAGGCAGCATGCCATCGGCGCGCCTTTCCCCGTGTTCTTGCCGTCCTCAAGGAATTTGAGCCTTGTGTCGTACAGGAAGCATATCGAACTCGCCTGTCCGAAGACGTAGCTCTTCCAATGGCTCGTGTTTGGGGCTACAGGGATAAGGGCAATTATTTCAGAACCGTACACCCTGTGGCTCTCGGCGCACTTCGCCAGCCAGTCCTTTATTGTCGTGCCGCGCGAGCGGTCCGCGCCGTAGGGCGGATTTACATAAACTGTCGCGCTGGCCCAAGGCTCCGCCAGTCCGTCTTTTTCCGGCAGCATATATTCCGTGTCGGCATTCACCACCGAATATTCGTTTGAGCAGGGGTCAAGCCCGATATGTCCGTTCCAGAAACTCTTTACGGCATTGACATATTTGGGCGGCGTTCCCCAGCTTTGGCTCAAAGTGTTCACGTGTCTTCCCGCTGTCATAAGACCGCCCTCCCTTTTTTGTTGGCCAAACGTTCAAGTGTCGTCCTTAATGTCGCGACATCCCGTTTTTCGGGAGTAATCACGTTAAACCAGTTTTCTATATGTTTTATGTTTTCGGAGAAATAAGTACACAGGGCATTATGCGCCGCCGCGTCTATCTTCGTCTTTGTAAAGACGTTGGACTTCTTCCCCTCTTGGTAGCTGTTTACAAACGCTTTCCTCACGTCCGTGTATTCTGGCTTGGGGTCAAGAAGCAATGCCGTTACGAATTCCGAAAGTCCGTTGTCTGTCAGGAACAGCAGCCAGTCGTATGAATTTGCCAGGACTTTCATCTCCTTGTTCTTTGTCTCGGCTGTAAACCAGTTCCCGTGGTTGCTGACGATGCCTATGGAAAGGACAAACCTGTTCAACAGGCTGTCGTCTGCCACTACATCTTCTATCAGTTCCTCATACGGCTTTATCGTCGGTGAACCGCCCTTTATCAGTATGCCGTATCTTTTGCCGTCCACCCAAATCTTTTGCAGGGCCGATGTCATTTGCGCGACATACGCCCCCTGCTTGGCTTTTTCTATTGTCTGCGGCCCTTTCTTGCGGCCTTCTTCCACACCTACCCTCTTGCACTCTACCATTGCGAACGGCGATGCCGACTGCTCGGTTACAACGATTCTCTCCTTGCCGCCTTCTTTATGAAGATTTGCAGTCAGCAGTGCATTGCCGTTTTCCGCCAACAGGCATGAGTTCCGGAGAATGGAGTTGCAGTCCAAAAGCTTGTTGCTTTTCCTGTCGGGAAACGAAGCCGCAGTTTCATCATCCAACAGCTTCATTATCTTGGATGTGGTGAGCGGAACTTGGCGGTCGAAATCCAGTTCCGTGCGTTTCAGGACAGGGTGCAGGGTGAACTCCACGTTATGGAGTATCTCGCTGTCGCCAAATTCAGGCAGTCCGCGTTCTATGGAGATATAATCGCATAATCCCCATTCCCTGAGCAGATAGTAGGTTATTATCTCCACTATCGTGCCCAAAGCCCTGCCAGCCGCCTTTTTCGCGTCCTTAGTGTGCGAAAAGACAGTGTTTTTCAGAACGTTCTGCAATGAATCTATTGACTGATAGCTCATACCCTTTAATGTGTTTCTTCTTATCCCACCGTCCCCTCGAGCGACACGCTCAACAGCTTTTGGGCCTCCACGGCGAACTCCATGGGGAGCTTGTTGAGCACCTCCTTGGCGTAGCCGTTCACGATGAGGCCCACGGCCTGTTCCGTGGGGATGCCGCGCTGGTTGCAGTAGAAGAGCTGCTCCTCGCTGATCTTGCTCGTGGTGGCCTCGTGCTCCACCACGGCGGAGTCGTTGTGGATGTCCATGTAGGGGAAGGTGTGCGCTCCGCAGTCGCTGCCCAGCAGCAGGGAGTCGCACGAGGAGTAGTTGCGCGCGTTGTCGGCGTTCGCCGTGGCGCGCACCAGTCCGCGGTAGGAGTTCTGGCTGTGGCCGGCGGAGATGCCCTTGCTTATAATGGTGCTCTTGGTGTTCTTGCCTATGTGTATCATCTTGGTGCCGGTGTCGGCCTCCTGATAGTTGTTGGTCACCGCCACGGAGTAGAACTCCGCCACGGAGTTGTCGCCGCGCAAGACGCACGACGGGTATTTCCACGTCACGGCGGAACCCGTCTCCACCTGCGTCCACGACAGCTTGGAGTTCACGCCGCGCAGGTCGCCGCGCTTCGTCACGAGGTTGAGCACGCCGCCCCTGCCGTTCTCGTCGCCCGGATACCAGTTCTGCACGGTGGAGTATTTCACCTCGGCGTTGTCCTTCACGATAATCTCCACGATGGCGGCGTGCAGCTGGTTCTCGTCGCGCATCGGGGCGGTGCAGCCCTCGAGGTACGACACGTAGGAGTCGTCCTCAGCCACGATGAGCGTGCGCTCGAACTGCCCCGTGTTCTTGGCGTTGATGCGGAAATATGAACTCAGTTCCATGGGGCAGCGCACGCCCTTGGGGATGTAGACGAACGACCCGTCGCTGAACACCGCGCTGTTGAGGGCGGCGAAGAAATTGTCGCGGTATGGCACCACGCTCCCCAGGTATTCCCTCACGAGGTCGGGGTGCTCCTTCACCGCCTCGCCTATCGACGAGAAGATCACGCCCTTTTCGGCGAGCTTCTCCTTGAAGGTGGTCTTCACCGACACGGAGTCCATTATGGCGTCCACCGCCGTGCCGCTCAGGGCCAGACGCTCTTCGAGCGGTATGCCGAGCTTGTCAAACGTCTTCATCAGCTCCGGGTCAATCTCCTTGTTCTCCGGCTTCTTTGCCAGCGGGTCGGCATAGTAAGATATAGCCTGGTAGTCGATTTCCGGCACGTGTACGTGTCCCCACTTCGGCTCGCGTAGCGTCTGCCAGTAGGCGAAAGCCCTGAGCCTGAAGTCGAGCAGCCATTCCGGTTCGCCTTTCTTGGCGGAAATGAGCCGTATGACGTTCTCGTTGAGTCCTTTCTCTATGATGTCCGTATGCACGTCGGTGGTGAAGCCGAACTCGTATTTCTGCTCCGCCACTTGCTTCACGAACTCATTGTTCTTATCCTTGATTTCCATTTCTTTTAGTTAACCATGGGGACTGCTTGCCCCCAGAAATACCGCCAGCCTCGCGGCTGCCTTTTGTCATGACTTGTAAAACACACTTATAAGTGGTGTGCAAAGTTACTACTTTATCTGAAAAGAAACAAGAAAACGGCGGCGAGTACTGCTGTACTCCTTGCCAAGTACTGGAGTAATCCGCGTGGAGTACTGGAGTAATCCTTGGCAAGTACTGGAAGCGAACCGCGCCTTCTCTGGAAGCGAACCGCGCTTTTTCACCGGGCAATCAGCCATTCCAGACAGTTCTCCCCATCCTTCACTCCGAAGTTAAGCCCTATTTTCACCACCTCCTTGCCTCTCGCCTTGA
>CAVHWJ010000095.1:0-1172 GCA_963639565.1 uncultured Prevotella sp.
TAATAGGTAGACTTTCTTAAAACCTTGTGTTACAGGGCTAAAAGCCATGTAACTGGTATGTAACTGGCATGTAACTGAGGCTGCCGTATTATTGGAAATCGTTATTGGAAATCGTCAGCAAAAGCATCAAAAAAGTGACAAATGTTTTGTGGATTGTTGAAAAAGCGTTAAATTTGCAGCCAACAAACACGTAATGCTTATAATTGTATCAGGATAATGGTGGCGGAAGTCCGCCGACATCTTGAAATCAATAAAAGGGATGCGCCGGAAATCGGGTACACATTATATTATATATATATACAAGCACAGGCATCGTAGTATAGCACAAGCATCATAGTAATAGCACAAACATAGCAGTATAGCACAAACATCATCAATAACAATAGAACAATTTAAAAGAAAGGATTTCACATGAAGAAAATCTTTACTCTTCTGTTTACCGTCATGGCGGCAGTTTCGGCCATGGCAGGAACATCATTCAACGTGAAAAACCCGATGACTATCTACGACAACACGCAGGAGTCAATCATCGTGGAGAACCAGTCGGTGTGGGTTATCCAGAACGACGACGAGACATGGAGCCTCAAGTTTGAAGACCTGGGGTCGAAAAACTTTTTCATTGGCGACATCACCTTCGACGGCATAAACGTTACCGACAAGGGCTATTATGTGTATCACATCCAGTGCAACGAAGCCAAGGGAAAAGTGACCGACACCAAAAGCCCGTATTACGACAAGACCCTCATCCTGCAGCTCGACGGCGATCTCTCGCCCAAGGGCTACGGCAATCAGGCGTTCACCTTTGAGATATACTGCAACGAAGACGAGGACTGCTATTTCCAGGGTTCGTTCTCTCCCGACGAGGGCGTTGTGGACGGCATCATCGTACCAGTTTATTATGTAGGCAAGTCGCAGAAAGGCACTAACAAGGGAGACGCAAGCCTCAGCATTATCAACGATGAAGAAAGCGGAGCAGTGACCTTTGCCATCGACGGACTCAAGAGCGTGGACAACGGCACGGAATACGGGGCGTTCTACCTCCCCGGACTGGAAATGATGAACGGCGAAGAAGACGGCGTTTATATCGTTAAGGCAGCCGACGCCACGGCGACCACCGAGGACGGTTCGGAAATCAAGGTGAAGAGCCTCGAAGTGAAGCTCGTTTCAAACGC
>CAVHWJ010000095.1:1326-3081 GCA_963639565.1 uncultured Prevotella sp.
ATCCTCGACCCGACGACAGGCGACGAGTACACATACGAACTCTCTTCAGAGGAAAGCACTGAGACCGCTATCAACAGCGTAAAGACCGGCGCGAACGGCGCGGCAGAATACTTCTCGCTGAACGGCGCAAGGCTGAACGGCGCGGTGAAGGGCATCACCCTCGTGCGCAAGGACGGCAAGACAGTGAAGTGTCTGGTGAAATAATGCGTAACGGTTTACCGGGGCAATGAGTTTGACAAACTATAATTATCAATAAACCCAAGACAGGCTCTGCCTATTTCCCCAAAAGGAAGAAGGCGGGGCCTGTCGCTTTTTAAAAATCAGCTTTTATATGCGAAATGGAATTGTAACCATGGCACTCGCCGCGCTGACGCTCCTACCCGGCGCAAGTCAGGCGGCTAACGCCCGGCAACGGCAGACGGCCAAGACCTCCGCATACGTCGAAGGCAAGGTGCGCGTGAAGCTGCAGCCCGACATTGCGGCGCGGCTCACCGAGGCAGTGCTGCCGTCGGGCATGGCGAAGGCCAAGGCGGCTTACGTGAAGACAGGCTTCACGCCCTTCGACCGCGTGAGCCAAAAGGTGACGGCGGTGAAGATGACGCGCGTGTTCCCCTATGCTGGGAAAGACGAGGCGCGCCACAAGAAAGAAGGTCTCGACCTGTGGTATGACATCACCTATACCGCCGACGGCATGACGCCGCAGCAGGTGAAGAACCTCTACAAGGCGGTGCCGGGAGTGCAGCACGCCCAGCGCGTGGTGCGCTACCATATTGACGGCAACCCCACGTACAGGGTGGCAACGCAGGAGGAACTGGCAAAGGCCGCCAAGGCGGCAACAGCGATGCCCTTCAACGACCCCCTGCTATCGAGTCAGTGGCACTATTACAACGACGGTTCATTGGCCGGTTCTCTCGTCGGAGCCGACATCAACGTGTTCCCGGCGTGGAACAACGGCTATACGGGTTCAAAGGACGTGGTGGTTGCCATCATCGACGGCGGTTTCCAGATTGACCACCCCGACCTGAAAGACAACCTGTGGATTAACACCGCCGAACTCAACGGCAAGGCCGGAGTGGACGACGACGGCGACGGATATGTGGACGACATCTACGGATATAACTTCGTGGTGAACTCCTCAAACATCACCTCTCACAGCCACGGCACGCACGTGGCAGGAACTGTTGGCGCGACCAACAACAACGGCATCGGCGTGTCGGGCGTGGCAGGAGGCTACGACGGCACCGGCGGCGTGAAGATGATGGTGTGCCAGGTGTTCGACTCCAACGCCAGCGAGTCGGTTGACGCCAACTATGCCGGCGCGCTCATCTATGCCGCCGACCGCGGCGCGAGCATCGCGCAGTGCTCGTGGGGTTCAGCCGAGGCTGACTACGAAGACCTCGCCATTTCAGAGGCCGTGCGCTATTTCACCAAATACGGCGGCGGCGACAAGATGAACGGCGGACTGTGCATCTTCGCTTCCGGCAACACGTCGAGCGAGGGCAACTACTATCCCGGCTGCCTCGACGAGGCGGTGGCTGTTGCTGCCTCCACGCCTATGGGTACGGCTGCCGAATACTCTTCCTGCGGAACGTGGGTGGACGTTACCGCCCCGGGCGGATATTCCGAGGCGGGCGAGAAATACGAGGTTCTCAGCACCCTCCCCAACAGTTCCTACGGATATATGGAAGGCACCTCGATGGCGTGTCCCCACGTGTCGGGCATCGCCGCCCTTATCCTCTCTAAATACGGCAACAA
>CAVHWJ010000095.1:3367-5154 GCA_963639565.1 uncultured Prevotella sp.
TCGACGCTCGACCGCAAGTCTATCGACACGAAATATTACAGTTGCGGCGACCGCATGGAGGAAGAACTCGACGGACTTGATGCGATGACGAAATACTATTTCACCATTGTCGCCTACAACCGTTGGGGCAAGTCGTCGGCCATGTCGCCCGTGGTTGAGGCTACCACCAACGAGGGACCCACGGCGAAGCTGAACACCAGTGCGCTGACAATGGCGGTGGATGCCACCAAGTCGCCCTCTGCCACGGTGCGCTTCCGCGTGCAGAACACCGGCAAGGGAATTTTGAAATACAGTTTCACCACCGGAACGCAGTCGGCCGTGATGTCGGCAAGTTCCGTGGCGCAGCGGCCCGCCCCCGGACGCATGACACCGTTCGCCGGCAAACTCTCGTCGGAGGCTAACACCGCGGCGGCATATCCCGTGGTGACGGCCGACTATCAGGTTTCCGACTATCCCGACACCCTGCGTTACAGCAAGTCGCTCAAGGCGTATATCGGCGAGAACGACACGGAGATGCCCAACGCCATGGCGCAGTATTTCTATGTAGACCCGGCGAAATATCCCAACGGCTTCAACTTGACCGACCTGTATTTCCAGGGTCAGTACGGCAAGGACCCCGTGCTGGAAATCTACGACGGTTCGCGGTCAATATCCACCGCAACGCTCCTCACCAAGGTGGGCTACACCGACTGGGCTTATAACCAGTACTTGCCCCTTGCGGAGCAGCAGTTCTTCGCCCCGGGCAAGAGCTTCTGGGTTGTGGCGAAGTTCCCTGCCGGCGTGCAGCGTCCGCTTGCCGTAGGCACGGCGAATACCGACGGCATACAGAATTACAGCTTCTACAGTTCCGACAACGGCGAGACATGGACACAGCTCTCCGAGGTGCTGAAAGGCTCAAGTTTTGAGAGCACCGCCGACAAGCTCACGTGGGCTGTCTATGCCATAAGCAAGAACCCCGACTGGAGTTCGGTGCTCTCCACCGACCCGCAGGAGGGCGAGGTGGAAGCCGGCAAGGCGCAGACCGTGAAACTCTCCAACGACGGACAGCCGCTCGTGAACGGTACTTATAAGTTGAAACTCCACCTGAAGACTAACGAGGCGAAGGCGACCGACAACAGCATCGCCGTTACCTTGACGGTGAGCGGCAATAAACCGTCGGTGACGAGCAAGCAGCTCATCGACTTCGGCAGTCTGCTCGTGGGGCAGGAGTCCACTTACAGCATAGAGATAGCCAACACCGGCTACGGTGCTTTCGCCACCAAGGGCGGCAGCTTTTATACCTACAACGGCACTATGGCCTGCACCAGCGACCAGTTCAAGCTCGACCAGGTGCTCAAGTCCATCGCCGCGCGCTCCAGCCGCAACCTCAACGTTACGTTCAAGCCCACCAAGGCCGGCAACTTCAGCGGCACTGTTACGCTGACCGACAAGAACGGCACGAAGCACTCGTTCACCGTGTGCGGAACGGCAATCGACCCGGCAAAGCTGAAGGTTGCCGAGACGGACTTCAACCTCGGCGACCTTGAAGTGGGCGGCGAGGAGAAGACGGCGGTGATCAGCATCACCAACGAGGGCAAGTACCCGTTGCAGTATGTGTTCCCCAAGTTCTCCGACAAGAACATCGAGGGTTCAGCCAAGGGACACCGCTACGGATATACCTACCAGACCAACGTGGACGGCGCAAACGACATCGCATACGAGAGCGTGCCTGAACTCGACGACGAGGTGGACATCACCTCGCAGTTCGGCGACCTGTCATGGCAGTCGGGCGCGGTGCCTCTCGGCTT
>CAVHWJ010000095.1:5401-8937 GCA_963639565.1 uncultured Prevotella sp.
CAGGTGCAGGGCATCGACGGCACATACACCACGATGAGTATGCACATGGTGCTCGACGCGCAGGGCAACACCACTATATATTATGACGACTACGACCCGGCGGCGATGCGCGACAGCGGCGTGCTCAACTACATCGGCATCTGCGACATCGAGAGCGCGGACCCGATGACGGTGACGGTGGCCGACCTTGCGCGCGGCGGCGACACCTTCTATTCAAAGCTCACCAGCGGCAGCGTGGTTAAGATTGTGGCTCCTGGCAAGTCGATGATTACCTCCATCTCCAGTGCCGACGGCTATGTGGGCATCGGCGAGACGAAGCAAGTGACCCTCACGGCGAAGGCCAACGAAAACCTCTTCGCCGGCGAACTGACCAACCACATCATCATGCACACCAACGACCCCGAGGCATCGAGCAAGGTGTTCAACGTTACGGCAAACATCACCGGTGACAAGTTCGTGGCGGATGCCGTGATCGATTCCACTAAGATTGACTTCGGCAAGGTGTTCCGCACCTCCACGCAGCACCGCACCATGCGCGTGCTTAACAACGGCACCAAGGCCGTGGAGGTGAGTTCCGTGGCGTTGAAGAACGGTGCGGTGACAATCGCCGACGACATCAAGGGCGGATTTACCGTGAAGCCCAACGAGAGCAAGGACGTTCGCGTGGTTCTGCCCACGGAGACGAGCGGCGCGGTGAGCGACGTTATCACCGTGACTTATTCCGACGCAACCACGGCCGAGATACCCGTCATGGCCGAGGTTATCGGCATGCCGGTGGCAACAGTAACGCCCGGCGCGGCGTCGTTCAAGACCCCCTACGGCGAGGACATAACCACGTCGTTCAAGGTGGCTAACAACGGCGACGAACCGATGACCGCCAGCACCACGGCGGATTTCTGGTACGGTCTGTCAGAGCCGTTGGACGACAGTCAGTCCACGGTGAGGTATGTCTACAAGACAAGTCAGGACTATCAGGACGTGAAGTTCGACTGGCAGGACATCCTCAGCGACTACGACGAGCACTGCAACCTGTCGTACTACTACGACAAGACGGACTACAAGGAGGTTTCCCTCCCGTTCGCGTTCCCCTTCTACGGCAAGAAATACACCAAGATGTATCTCTACGACAGCGGTTTCATACAGTTCACCGCCCCGAAAGAAGACTACAAGATGTTCCCCGAGCCTCCCGTCACTCTCCCCGACGGCGAGACCTTCTACCGCAACATCATCGCTCCCCTTTGGGGCAACCACACGATGAACACGGGTTCGGTGGACGGCATCTATTACAAGAAGTACGACGACCACGCCGTGGTGACGTTCAAGAACTACGGCAACTCCGTGATGTCGGGCTTCAACTTCCAGTGCATCCTCTACAAGGACGGTTCGTATAAGTTCATGTATCAGCTCGACGAGAACGGAATGCTCAACGGCATCTACGGTCTTGCCGGCGCGCAGGACGAGAACGCCAAGCGCGGCTTCGTCGTGCCGGGCATGTATATCAACCCCGGAACGGCGGTAGAGGTGATGCCCGAGTTCGACTACGTAATCGCCCCGGGCGGCAGCGTGGACCTTGGCGTGGTGATAAAGGCCGACAAGTTGGCTGACACCTACAAGAACAACCTGACGCTGAAGACCAACGACCCGAAGAAAGAGGAGATAAACATCCCCGTGGATCTCACCACCACCGGCGAGGCACTCCCTGTGTTGCCCGAGAAGCTCTCCGTGACGCAGGTCTACGACAACGAGTATATGCTTCCGGCGCAGATGGACTTCACCGTTTCAAACGGCGGACACAAGGCGTTCACGATAACGAATATCTCGTCTTCGATACTTGAACCCGACGACGATTATTCCTACGCCGCCCAGCTCCAGGTTTACCGCAGCGGCGGCAGCGACGACGACCCGAACCCGGGACCGCTCTCGGCCGACGCTGACGGCAGCTATTCATGGACTACCTACTGGCCAGGCGACAGCGAGCCGATTGTCGTGGGCGACGAACCCGTGAAGATGCGTCTGCTGTATCTCAATGTTGTTTCGCCGAACACGGTTAGCGACAAGTTGCAGTTCGACATCGAAGGCTTCGGTTCGCGCACCACAGACGTGGAAATCGCAATTACCGACGCTCCCAAGATGACCTTCAGCAGCGACTCCATTATTATTAATAATGTGGACAGGGACTATACGGGCAGCAAGACGGTGACGATTGCCAACAACGGCAAGTACAAACTCGACTACACCCTTACGCTCGACCCCGCCGGCAACGACGTGTCGGCAGACGACGAACTGGGCGGCGACGACTGGGGCATCGGCGGTCTTTCGGCCAAGGTGATTAGCAACAAGGCAATTGCCGAAAGCGACTCGCTGAAAAACATCTTCAAGTCGCACATCGCCGGGATTATCGACACCAAGGACACCAAGTCGATGCGCAAGCTGGGCAAGGCGCGCAAGGACGGCGCGTATATCTGGGACGACCCGATACCCGGCAACGAGAACACTCCCGACGCGCCGGAACACACCAACGCCCTGTATCACCCGATTATGCAGCCCGCTTCTAACGCCAAGGTGGCTGTGATGGGTGTAGGCACGGAGAACCTCGACGAGAACTTCTACGCCGCTACGCGCTACACCGCCCCTGCCGAAGGCTTCAACCTGACGCACGTGTTCTTCGTGGGCACGGTGGGTCCGCTCGAAAACGTGGACATCGAGGGCAGCGTGGTGCTCGGCGACAACGTGGCGGCGACGAAGAACACCGTCGCCACCGGCAAGCTGCGCATCGAGAGCGACGAGACGACGGGCGGCTACTACTACGGTACGCCGCGCACTCTGAAATTCGACAACCCCGTTTACATCAACCCGGGCGAGTCGTTCTACATCGTGCTCAAATACCCGGCCGGCTACATGGGCAACGCCCTCATGGCATCCAAGGACGGCGACCTTGTGGACAACCGCTATATGGCTTATCTCGAAGACATGGGCGGATGGATTGACATCGAGAGCGCAATCAACTCCTCTTACGGCTACGGCGCGTTCGGATATTTCATGACGGCTCTTGAGGAGCAGCCCGGCAAACCGTGGATTGAGCTTTCCGCCGACACCAAGACGGAGAACACCGTGGAGGTGGGGCAGACGGCTGACGTGAAGATTAACCTTACCGCCGCGTCGGCTTACTACGACCACGGCAACAAGGCCACCCTCGTGGTGAGGTCCAACGACCCCTCTAAGCGCGTCTACAACTACCACGTTTACCTGAACCGCAACGGCGCGCCGACAGTCACCGCTCCCAAGTCCACCACTACAGTGGCGCAGGGCGGCATGGCGACGTTGAAGCTGAAAGTGGCTGACCTCGACGGCGACGCATTCACCGTGAGCGTTTCCGACAATGCCAACGTGGCGAGCGTGGAGACCGTGGCCAACGGCGACGGCACGGCTGACGGCGTGACGCTCGACAACGGCGTGGTGAACGTTGAGGCAGGGAAGTCGCTCACGCTCGGCGTGAAGCTCGCTCCCGATTTCAGCGTGCCGGCAGGACTTAACAC
>CAVHWJ010000096.1:0-8933 GCA_963639565.1 uncultured Prevotella sp.
GGCGAACTCTTCGAGGGTTACGCCGAGGGCAAGAGCCGCGAAAGCATTTCCCACCTCATGGACATCCGTCCCGACGTGGCTAACGTGGAGCGCGGCGGCAGACTGAAGGAGGTTTCGCCTGAGATGGTGGCTGTCGGCGAGACAATCGTGGTGCGCCCGGGCGAGAAAGTGCCGCTCGACGGCGTTGTGACTGGGGGCAGCTCCGCCCTAAACACGCTGGCTCTGACGGGCGAGAGCGTGCCGCGCGACGTGGCTGAAGGCGATGCCGTAATCTCAGGGTGCATCAACCTGACGGGAGTGATACGCGTGAAGACGACAAAGACATTCGGCGACAGTACGGTGTCGAAAATCATAAGTCTTGTGGAGAGTGCCGACGAGAGCAAGTCGAAGAGCGAGACATTCATCACCCGTTTCGCCCGTGTCTACACGCCGATAGTGGTGTTCGCCGCCCTCGCCCTTGCTTTCGTTCCGCCGTTGCTCGGGTCGTTGGGGATAGTCGCGGAACTCTTCGGCAATGGACCGATGTGGAGCAATTTCCCAGTGTGGCTCAACCGCGCCCTTGTGTTCCTCGTCGTTTCCTGCCCTTGCGCATTGGTAATCAGCGTGCCGCTGACATTCTTCGGCGGAATTGGCGGAGCCTCGCGCAACGGAATATTGATAAAGGGCAGCAGCTATATGGACGTGCTCGCCAAACTTGGCACCGTGGTGTTCGACAAGACCGGAACCCTCACCCACGGCGAATTTGCCGTGGACGCAGTACACGCCGGCGACCATTGTCCGGCGGACGATGCCGCCACTGACGGCCGTTCCGAAAAGGAGAACCTCCTTGTGCATCTCGCCGCCCATGCGGAGCATTTCACCACTCATCCCATTGGCACCGCCCTGCGCATGGCTTTCCCTGGAGAGGCGTGCGACGGCTGCACGCTCACCGGCTTTGAGGAGATTGCCGGTCACGGCATCCGCGCAAGGGTGAACGGACAGGAGGTCTGCGTTGGCAACGAGAAGATGATGCGCCATGTCGGCGTTGAGCCGCACGGTTGCAACAAGGTGGGTACTATCGTCCACGTGGCGGTAGACGGCAAGTATGCCGGGCATATCGTCATCAGCGACACCGTGAAGGATGGCAGTGCCGGGGCGGTGGCTGAACTCAAGCGGCTTGGCGTGGCGAGAACCGTGATGCTCACCGGCGACCGCAGGGAAGTGGGCGAGGACGTGGCGCGGCGGCTTGGCATCGACGAGTGCCGCACGGAACTCCTGCCCACCGACAAGGTGGCTGAGGTGGAGAAGCTCCTCGCCGAAAAACAACCCGGCACCACGCTCGCTTTCGTGGGCGACGGCATCAACGACGCTCCCGTGTTGAAGCGCGCCGACGTTGGCATCGCCATGGGCGCGCTGGGCAGTGATGCCGCGATAGAGGCTGCCGACGTGGTGCTGATGGACGACGACCCGAGGAAGATTCCGCTTGCCGTGAGGATTGCTCGCCGCACGATACACATAGCCCGGGAAAACGTGGTGTTCGCCATCGGCGTGAAGGTGGCGGTGCTTGTGCTCGCCGCCTTGGGACTGAGTTCGATGTGGATGGCCGTCTTCGCCGATGTAGGCGTCACCGTCCTCGCCGTGTTCAACGCCATGAGGGCTTTGAGAAAAGGCGGGTTCTAAAAATTCTCTTTGATGGATTTTTGGATTTTAGCCGAGTAGATTTTTCTTTCTTCTTGAAGGAGTATAGCGGGCTATACGACTGAAAGAGAAAGGAAAAGATACCGGATAAAAACAAAAAGACACAAAGAGCAGCCTGTCTGAAATAAAAACAAAAAATGCGTAGAATTTTTAGAACACGCCGAAAGAGTGACGGCAATTCGCTGCCCCTGTAATTTTGCGGCATTTCTTTTGACATTACCCTTTTTTATGCTACATTTGCAATGTTAAGTCCAAATACAATGGTCGTTTGGCGCTAAAGCTTGCCATATAATGTAGGGTATACATGAACAGAACTATAAAGAACACCGCAAAATGGGGGGCAGTCGCTGTCGCCGTCCCCTTGATTATCATCATACTGCTGGCGATTTCGCTCTATGTGCCGTACGTGCAGAACTGGGCGGTGCATACCGTGGCTGACTACGCCTCCGGCAAGACCGGGATGAAGGTCAGCGTGGAGCGCGTGCATTTGAAATTCCCCCTCGACTTGGGCATCGACAATTTCAGGATGATAAAGCCCAACGACTCTCTGCCGCAGGTGAAAGACACCGTGGCGGACATGAGGCAGCTGGTGGTGAGCGTAAGGCTACTACCGCTGTTCGACAGCCGTGTGGAGATAGACCGCTTCGACCTGCTCGACGTGAAGCTCAACACGAGCGACTTCGTGCATGAGGCGAGGGTGAAGGGCAGGGTGGGGCGGCTCTCGCTCCAGAGCCACGGCATTGACTGGGCGAAGCAGACGGTGGACGTGGACGACGCCGTGCTGAAGAACGCCGACGTGAACGTGGAACTCAGCGACACCGTGCCGCCCGACACATCGAAGACTCCCACTTATTGGAAGATAAACGTGAGGAAACTCGCCGTGGAAAACACCGCGGCCACGGTTCACATGCCGGGCGACACCCTGCAAATAGCCGCGCGGCTGGGAAAGGCGAGTGCCGAAGACGGGGCGTTCGATTTGTATAAGAATTCTTATAAGGTGAGGCGTTTTGAACTCGCCGATGGCACGATAGCCTATGACAACAATTTCAAGACCCGACAGAAGGGCATCATAGACCCAAACCACATAAAGCTGACCGGCGTAAGCCTGGGCATCGACTCGCTGATGTTCGAGACCCCGCGCCTCTCGCTGCTCGTGCGCCATGGCGCCTTCAAGGAGAAGAACGGCATTGAACTCGCCGGTATGGAGGGAGGCGTGAGCATGGACTCCCTGCAGTTGGCTCTCTCGCAGATGGTTGTGAAGACCCCCGACTCATGGGTAAGGGCGAACATGACAATGGACCTCAACGCGTTCAGCGACAGTTGTCCGGGCAAACTGAAAGTGCGCGCCAACGCATCCATCGCCAAGCGTGACATAATGCGCTTCATGCAGGATATGCCCGCGGCGTTCCGGCGGCAGTGGCCCGACAGGCCGCTCTCGCTCAATGCCGTAGCGGAGGGCAATCTGCAGCGCATCGACATACGGATGCTCAACGCCGTGCTGCCCTCGGCGATGAAGGTGAACGCAAGCGGTTACGCCACTAACCTCACCGACATGAAGCGCATCGCCGCCGACGTGGATTTCAAGGCCGACGCTTACGACATAGGCTTTGTCGCCGCGCTTGCCGGAAAAGGCGGACTTGGCGTCAGGCTGCCCAAGAACATGTATCTCGGCGGAAACGTGCAGACGAAGGGCTTGCAGACTTACACCGCCGACGTGACCTTCCGTGAGGGGGGCGGTTCGCTGCGCGCCAAGGGTTCGTTCGACCTGCCGCGAATGGCGTACCGTGCGAAAATCTCCGCCGCCAACATGAAGATAAACCATTTCATGCCGTCGCTCGGGATGAAGGACTTTTCGGGCGACATGGCGGTGAACGGCAGCGGCGCGGACCCCACGTCGAAGGCAATGCGCGTGGACGTGTCGGGCGACATCCGCAAGTTTATCTACGACAAATATCACCTCGCCGGCATCAATGTGGACGCGAGCATGAAAGACGGACTTATCCACGTCGCGGTGAACAGCGACAACAACCTTGTTAGGGGCTTGCTGCGGTTCGACGGACTGATAAACACCCGTAAACTCGACGCCACGGTGTCCGCCGACGTGAGCCGCGTGGACTTCTTCGCCCTCGGCATGACGCAGAAACCGCTCGTAGCCTCGCTGTGCTGCCATTTCGACGTGGCAACCGACATGAAGAAGATGTATATGCTGCGCGGCGGCACGAGCGACGTTACGATTCTCGACTCCGTGCGCCGCTACCGCCCCGTGAATATCTCCGTGGACTTGTTCACCGACCGCGACACCACCCGTGCGCTCGTGGACTGCGGCGACTTCTACCTCGACATGAACGCCAAGGGCGGTTACGAAGGGTTGATGGACTGCGGCACGGCTCTCGGCAACCGCCTACTGAGCGACTTGAAGAACCGCCGCATCGACTATGTTGCGCTGCGCAGTATGATGCCCTTGGGCAGGGTGAGGATGCGGGCCGGCGAGAACAATATCTTCAGCCGCTACATGAACTACTGCGGCTACGCCTTCAAGGCTATCGACATGGACATGGCGTTCTCGCCGCTCAATGGCATGAATGGCGGAATGGAAATCAATGAACTCACGTCGGAGGGGCTGAAACTCGACACCATACGTTTCAACATCGTCTCCGACTCAACCAACTGCACCTACAACGGACAGGTGCGCAATGCCAAGGACAACCCTCAGTATGTCTTCAACACCCTCTTCGACGGCTATCTCATGGAGCGCGGGTCGGGGTTGAACCTCGCCGTGTATGACGCCGACAACCGCCTGGGCATAAAGCTCGGGGCGACGGCGCAGCTTGAGGAAACCGGCGTGCGGCTGCATCTGCTCACCGACGACATCGTGCTGGGCTACAAGAAATTCAGCGCGAACGACGACAACTATATCTTCATGGGCGACGACAAGCGGCTCTCGGCGAAGCTCAACCTGAAAGGCAAAGACGGCATGGGCTTTCAGGTGTACACCGACGACGAGAACCTGGAGGCGTTGCAGGATGTGACCGTCAGCTTCAACGATTTCGACCTGTCGAAGATTACCGCCGTGCTGCCGTATTTTCCGCGGATAACGGGTAAGATGAACGGCGACTTCCACGCCATACAGACAGAAGACCAGCTCACGCTCTCTTCCACCCTCGGCGTTAAGAAGATGACATACGAGGGATGCACAATGGGCGACGTGAGCACGGAGTTCGTGTATATGCCCCATTCCGACGGCAGCCACTATATCGACGCGATGCTTTACAGCGGCGACCGGAAGGTGGGTACGCTTGTGGGCAACTACAACCCGTCGGGCAAGGGCGTGATAGACGCGACAATGACGCTCGACGAACTGCCCCTCTCGCTCGTGAACGGTTTTATCCCCCAGCAGCTCTTCGGTTTCGAGGGCAAGGCCGAGGGAAAGATGACGGTGAAGGGCGCGGTGGAGAAACCGGTGGTGAACGGCGAGGTGTATCTCGATTCCACGTATATGGTGAGCGTGCCATACGGCGTGCGGCTGCGTTTCAGCAACGACCCCGTGCGCGTGGTGGACAGCAAACTGCTCTTCGAGAACTTCGAGGTGTTCGCCCACAACGACCATCCGCTCAACATCTACGGTAACATTGATTTCACCGACCCCTCCGACATGAGCATGGACGTGAGGATGAGGGCGGAGAACTACCAGCTCATCAACGCCAAGGAGAACTACCGCAGCGTGGCCTACGGCAAGGCGTTCATAGATTTCTTCGGTTTCGTGCGCGGCAAGATAGACAACCTCCAGATGCGCGGAAAGCTCAATGTGCTCGGCTCCACCGACGTGGCGTATATCCTGCGCGACTCGCCCCTCACCACTGACAACCAGATGGACGAACTCGTGAAGTTCACCAACCTCAACGACACCACGGCGCAGAGCGTCACGCGGCCGTCGCTGACGGGTCTCGACATGGATTTGACCGTGAGCGTGAACCAGGGGGCGCACGTCATGGCATACCTCAACGCCGACCACTCCAACTACGTGGACCTCATGGGCGGCGGCGATCTGCGCATGACCTACGATCCGCTCAACAACCTGCGCCTCACGGGCAAGTACACCCTCAACAACGGCGAGATGAAATACGCCCTGCCAGTCATTCCGCTCAAGACGTTCACCATTGAGAACGGCAGTTACATTGAGTTCACAGGCGACATGATGAACCCCAAGCTCAACATCACCGCCACGGAGGAGACGAAAGCCACGGTGGGCAGCTCCGGGCAGGCCACGAGGTCGGTGCTCTTCAAGTGCGGCGTGGTGATAACGAAGACGCTCAACGACATGGGACTGGAGTTCACGCTCGACGCTCCCGAAGACATGACGCTGCACAGCGAACTGCAGTCGATGAGCCTGGAGCAGCGCGGCAAACTCGCCGTCACGATGCTCACCACGGGGATGTATCTCGCCGACGGCAACACGAGTGGCTTCTCGATGAACAGCGCGCTGAGTTCGTTCCTGCAGAGCGAGATAAACAACATCACTGGCAACGCCCTGCGCACGCTCGACCTGAGTTTCGGCATAGACAATTCCACCGACGCTTCGGGACACATGCACACCGACTATTCCTTCAAGTTCTCTAAGCGGTTCTGGAACAACCGCCTGAAAATCATCATCGGCGGCAAGGTGTCGAGCGGCACGCAGACGACAAACCGCAGGAACCAGTCGTTCTTCGACAACGTGACGTTTGAGTACCGCCTCGGCGAGACTTCCAACAAATACCTCAACCTCTTCTACGACAACAATTCCTACGACTGGCTTGAGGGCAACACGCAGGAGTTCGGCGTGGGTTTCGCATGGCGCAGGACGTTGCAGAGCTTCAGCGAACTTTTCCGCAAGGAGAAGAAGCAGAATGTGCCTCCGGCGCAGAACAAGCCGGCCGGCGGCGTGGCTCCAAGTGAGGGGGAGAAAAACGGAACGACAGTTGTAAACAAAGAAACGAAATGATGGGAAAAACGATTATAAGGTGTCTGCTTGCCGGTTTGGTGGTTATCGCGCTGGCGGCGTGTTCCTCCACAAGGACTGTGCCTGAGGGCGACCAGCTGTATGTGGGACTGAAACCTGTTACATATAATAATTATGTGGAGTCTGACCATTTCTATGAAACCCAGGCGGAAGTGGAGGCGGCTCTCGCCACTGCCCCCAACGGTGCTTTCTTCGGCAGTTCTTACCACCGCACCATTCCCTACCGCCTGTGGATATGGAACGCCTTTAGCGATTCACGGGGTGCGGTGGGTAAGTGGATTGCCAAGACTTTCGGGCAGACTCCAGTCCTGATGAGTTGGGTGAACCCGGAACTGAGGGCTTCCGTCGCGCAGTCGGAACTCCGCAAGCACGGCTATTTCAGCGGTAAGGTGAACTACAAGGTGGTGGACGGCAAGAACCCCAAGACCGCCAAGATTGCCTACACCGTGGACATGAACACGCTTTCAGTGGTAGACACGCTGGAATACGTTAATTTCCCTGCCGTGGCTGACAGTCTTATCCGCGCCACGCTGCCGGATGCCAAGGTGCGCCCTGGCAATCCGTTCGACATTTCCAAGCTCGATGCCGAACGCCAGCGTCTCGCCACGCTCTTCCGCAACAACGGCTATTACTATTACCAGTCTTCTTACGCCTCGTATCTCGCCGACACGCTGTCGGAGCAGGGCAGGGTGCGTCTGCGTCTGCAGCTCGCCGACGACATCCCCGAGACGGCGCGCCACAAGTGGTATATCGGCAAGCTCAACGTGAATATACAGAAGCAGTTTATGGAGCAGCTGAAGGATTCCTTCGTCTACCGCCGTCTGTCTATCCGCTTCAACGGCAAGAAGCCGAAGATACGCGCACGCCTGTTGCTCAGTCAGCTGCGCCTTTTCCCCAAGCAGATGTACAGTTACGACGCTTTCGTGGAGAGTGCCGACAGGCTGACGAACTCCGGGCAGTACAGTTCGGTGCAGTTCGCCTTCACCCCTCGCGACACCACGGCGCAGTGCGACACGCTGGACATGACCGTAAGCTGCGTGCTCAACAAACCCTACGAGACTTACATCGAGACGAATTACAGTAACAAGATAAACGGCCGCACAGGTCCGGAACTGGTGTTGGGTCTGAAGAAGCTCAACGCTTTCCGCGGAGGTGAGACGGTGGACCTGAACGTTCACGGCTCTTACGAGTGGCAGACGCAAGGCACTGCCGGCGGTTCGAACGAAGACCTCAACTCCTACGAATACGGCGCCGACCTGTCGGTGTCGTTCCCGCGCCTGATAGTGCCTTTCCTCAAACGCCGCCGTTATTTCAACACCCCGTCCACGTCGGCCAAGGCTTCGGCTAACGTGATGAACCGTCCAGGGTATTTCAAGATGCACAACGCTTCGGGCGAGTGGACATACAGGTGGCAGAACACGTCGCGGACAAGGCACGAGTTCAGTCCGCTGACGCTCAACTACCAGCACCTCACATACACCACGCAGAAATTCGACTCCATCCTTCAGGCCACGCCGTATCTCAACGCCACGATGCGCGATATGTTCATCCCCAAGATGAGCTACTCGTTCACATACACCAGTCCGGAGACCTACCGCAACCCGATATACTGGAACATCACCGTTCAGGAGTCCGGCAACATCCTCTCGCTCGCTAACATGGCGTTCGGCAAGAAGTGGAACGAGCAGGGCAAGATGCTTTTCAAGAACGTGTATGCGCAGTTTGTCAAGGTGGAGAGCGACTTCACCAAGACGTGGAGCACGGGCTTGAAATCGCAGATAGTGGGACATATCAACGCCGGCTTCATCTATTCTTACGGCAACACGCTGCAGACCCCTTACAGCGAGCAGTTCTATGTGGGCGGCGCAAACAGCATAAGGGCTTTCGCCGCGCGCAGTCTGGGTCCGGGCAGTTATTACACCGGCTTCAACAACACTGGTTATCTCGACCAGACCGGCGACATGAAATTCCAGGCCAACCTTGAATACCGCTTCAATATCTTCGGCAACCTTTATGGCGCGGCGTTCCTCGATGCCGGCAACGTGTGGTGCGTTCGCGACGACGCCACGCGCAATGGCGCGAAGTTCAAGTTCAGCCGCATCATCGACGACCTCGCCCTCGGCACCGGTATCGGCGTGCGCTACGACCTTGAGTTCCTTGTCATTCGCCTCGACTGGGGCGTGGGGCTTCACATCCCCGGCGACACCGGCAAGAGCGGCTATTACAACATCCCGAAATTCAAGGACGGCCAAAGCAT
>CAVHWJ010000097.1:0-3788 GCA_963639565.1 uncultured Prevotella sp.
AATTATTTTACTGGAAGAGTTGTGTGTTTTGACGGAAACGGCTCCGCGATTAAACATTTGTCCCAAAAACGTGGCAAGTTCGGTCGGAAAAGTGTTGAAAGTGACCAAAAGATCGGTCGGAAAAATGTAACCACCCAATCTAAACTGCAAAATGTCAGTCTTTTACGGTAAACGGCGCGGCGGTGGGGAATTTCCGCATCAAATCCAATGGCAAACGGTCAAGTTCACAAGTCCTTTTCTATGATGAATTTCATCTCTATCAACGTCTGTCTGTTAATTATAAGTAACAAAACCGTGAAATCTGTCGCTTTTGTTACTTATACGAAACAAAAAGAGTATTTTTGCGGAAAGTTTTACTCGTATGAAACAGAAGATACTGGAAAGACAAGGGTATTCCGACCGCATAGAAAGGATGTTCGGGCGCGGAATGATTGTGGCACTGACAGGCCAGCGGCGTGTAGGGAAAAGCTGCGTGATGCGCCGTATTTACAGCCGGTTGGCGGAAAACGAAGATAACCACATCATTTATATAGACAAGGAAAAGACGGCGTTTGACGAGATAGCCGACTACAAGGACTTGGAGACTTACGTAACCAAAAACATAGCGGAAGGGAAAGACAACTACCTGTTTATCGACGAGGTGCAGGAGATTGACGGGTTTGAGAAGGCGATACTCAGCATACAGTCTGACGAGACCTGCCAAATAATGATAACGGGCAGCAACGCCAAAATGCTCTCGGGAGAGCTGGCGACGCGGCTCAGGGGGCGGTATGTCTCATACCGCATCCGTGGATTGTGCTACGGGGAGTTCCTGTCGTTCCACAACCTGGAGGACAATGACGAGTCGCTGAACCTGTATCTGCAGAACGGCGGACTTCCGCAGTTGCGCAATTTCGGACTTGACAACACCGACTTGGTGGAGGATTATCTCGACAACGTGTATAACACCATTGTGCTGCGCGACGTGATAGAACGCGAGAGCATCAGGAACATACCGCTGCTGCGCACGCTGCTGAAATTCGTGAGCGACAACATCGGCAAACAGTTCTCCGCCAGGAGTATCGTCAATTTCCTGAAGAGCCAGAACACGGAGACTTCGGCGAAGATGATTCTGACATACCTTGAATATCTGAGCAACGCCTATATCATAGACCGGGTGGGGCGGTATGACATCCACGGCAAGAGGCTTTTCGAGTTGGGCGACAAGTTCTATTTTGAGGATTTGGGCGTGAGAAACCACATCATCGGCGGAAACAGACGCTTTGACATCGAGAAAGTGATGGAAAACGCGGTGTATAACCATTTGTGCCGTTTGGGGTATAAGGTATATGTGGGGCAGATGCACAAGGCGGAGATAGATTTCGTGGCGGAAAAGAAAGACAGCACGGTTTATGTGCAAGTCACTTACCTGTTGGCCTCTGACGAAACGGTGGAACGCGAGTTCGGCAACCTGAAACTGATAAAGGACAGCCACCCTAAATACGTGGTTTCGATGGACAGGATGTACGGCCAGGCCAACGTGGACGGCATCAGGCACATCCACCTAAGGGATTTCCTGAAAACGTCGGCTTTGGATTAAAAAAAGTAACTGTTCTGCAATAGGATATAGCAATAATTAATGAAAATTCGTGGTTAATTCACGGAAATTTATGTTCAAAAGAAAACAAATATCTTTTTGACATGAATAGCCATGAATTAACCACGAATTATTCATAAATTAATTTTGTCAATTCTAATGAAATGACGAATAGTTACTCCACGAATTACAAAATCATTAAAAAAGCCAAATTTCTCACCTTATATAATGTGTAATGTGAAAGATTTTCTTACTTTTGCCGCCAAATTAAAAATCAAGGGGACAGGAGAACGGCGCCCCGGAACATTAACAAGAAAGAAGATATGCAAGAAAATCTGGTAATCGTCGAGAGCCCCGCCAAGGCCAAGACCATTGAGAAATTTCTCGGCAAAGACTATAAGGTGATGTCCAGCTACGGACATATCCGCGACCTGAAGAAAAAGGAAATCAGCATCGACCTGAAAACCCTGGAACCCGACTACGAAATCCCCGACGAGAAGAAAAAACTCGTGAGCGAACTGAAAGCCACCGCCAAGAAAGCATCGAAGGTGTGGCTCGCTTCCGATGAGGACCGCGAGGGAGAGGCAATATCATGGCACCTGTGCGAGGTGCTCGGACTTGACGAGAAGAACACCAACCGCATCGTGTTCCACGAAATCACGAAGCCCGCCATCCTGGCGGCGATAGAGAACCCGCGCTACCTGAACATGGACCTGGTGAACGCCCAGCAGGCAAGGCGCGTGCTCGACCGCCTCGTGGGCTTCAAGCTCTCGCCCATACTCTGGCGCAAGGTGAAGCCGGCACTCTCGGCAGGACGCGTGCAGAGCGTGGCGGTGAGGCTCATCGTGGAGAGGGAACGCGAGATACAGGCGTTCAACTCCGAACCGTATTATAAGGTGAGCGCGGTGTTCCAGGACGCTTCCATAGCAGGGAAGAAGACAGAGATAAAGGCCGAACTCGACACGCGCTTCAAGACGCACGACGACGCGATGGCGTTCCTCGAGAAATGCAAGACCGCCAAGTTCGTGGTGGACGACGTGGAGAAACACCCCGTGCAGCGCACGCCGGCTCCCCCCTTCACCACCTCGAAGCTCCAGCAGGAGGCGGCGAGGAAACTGGGCTTCACCGTGTCGCAGACGATGATGGTGGCGCAGCACCTCTACGAGAGCGGAAAGATAACCTATATGCGTACCGACTCGGTGAACCTCTCTTCGCTCTGCGTCAACGCCTGTAAGGAGGAAATCCTGAAGACGTGGGGCGAGGACTACCACAAGGTGCGCCAATACCACACCCACTCAAAGGGGGCGCAGGAAGCCCACGAGGCCATACGCCCCACATACATGGAAAACAAGACGATAGAGGGAACGGCGCAGGAACGCCGCCTCTACGAACTGATATGGAAGCGCACAGCGGCCTGTCAGATGGCCGACGCGGAACTGGAGAAGACCACCGTGGCGGTGACAATCAAGCTCGAAGACGGCACCACCGCAAACGAGAAGTTCATCGTGAACGGCGAGGTGGTGAAGTTCGACGGTTTCCTGAAAGTCTACCGCGAATCCTACGACGACGATGACGCCAACGCCGAGGTTTCCTCCAACCAGCTGCCCGAAATGACAGTGGGCGACATCCTGCAGCGCAGCGAGGCGACAGCCACGGAGCGTTTCAGCCAGCCGCCGTTGAGGTATACCGAAGCCAGCCTCGTACACAAGATGGAGGAATTGGGCATCGGCCGTCCGTCCACCTACGCCCCCACAATCAGCACCATTCAGCAGCGCGGCTATGTGCAGAAGGGCGACAAGAAAGGCGACGAGCGCACATACTCCGTGGACACGCTGAAGGGCAACACCGTGACAACGGCGGAGAAGACGGAGACAGTGGGCGGCAACAAGGGAAAGCTGCTGCCGACAGACATCGGTCTGGTGGTGAACGACTTTCTGCTTGAGAATTTCCCCACGGAACTCGACTACAACTTCACCGCCAACGTGGAACGGCAGTTCGACGCCATAGCCGAAGGCAAGGAGCAGTGGACCGACATGCTAAAGGACTTCTACAAGAAATTCGAGCCTGAGGTGGAGAAGACGATGAACAGCCGACAGGAGCACAAGGCCGGCGAACGCCAGCTCGGCACGGATCCCAAGTCGGGCAAGCCCGTGTTCGTCAAGATAGGCCGCTTCGGACCGGTGATACAGATAGGTTCGGCGGAAGACGCCGA
>CAVHWJ010000097.1:4014-5696 GCA_963639565.1 uncultured Prevotella sp.
CTGATAGAACGCCGCCGCATGGAGGACAACATGAAGCACCTCAAGAAGTTCGACGACGAGCCTAAGCTCGAGGTGATGAGGGGAAAGTACGGCCCCTACCTCGTCTACGACGGCAAGAACTACCGTCTGCCCAAGGCCATGCACGAGCGCGCCGCGGAACTAACGCTGGAGGAGTGCATGGAAGTGATAAACAACACCGCCAAAAAACAGTAGGCCCATGCGCAGGGTGATACTCACAGGCTACATGGGGGCGGGTAAGACCACCGTGGGCCGGCAGCTCGCCAAGGAACTCGGACTGATGTTCTACGACCTCGACTGGTATATCACCAGCCGCATGAGGCGCACCGTGCAGCAGATTTTCGCGGAGTCGGGCGAGGAAGGCTTCCGCAAGGTGGAGCGCGCCATGCTCCACGAGGTGGCGGAGTTCGAGGACGTGGTGATAAGCTGCGGCGGCGGCACGCCGTGCTTCTTCGACAACATGGACTACATGAACGGCCAGGGGGAGACCGTTTACCTGAAGGCTGCGCCCGAAGTGCTCTGCGCCCACCTCAGGATGGGCAAGGGCGTGAGGCCGCTGCTTATGAACAAGACCCCAGAGGAGGTGGAGACATTCGTAAGGGAACAGCTCGGGCAGCGCGAACCGTTCTATCTCAAGGCGAAACACGTGATTGACGTGAGCGTGCTCGACACCAGCGACAAGATAAAACTATCAGTGGAGAAAATAATACACATGCTGCAAGAATGAAGAAATGGACTATCGAAGACTCCAAGGAGCTTTACAACATGGGGGGATGGGGAACATCCTATTTTGAGATAAACGAAAAGGGCAACGTGTGCGTCACGCCGCGCAAGGACAACACCCGGGTGGACCTGCGAGAGGTGATGGACGAGCTTGCCCTGCGCGACATCACCCCTCCCGTGCTGCTCAGGTTTCCCGACATCCTCGACAACCGCATCGAGAAAACGTCGAGCTGCTTCGCCAAGGCGGCCCAGGAATACGGCTACACGGGCGAGAGCTTCGTGATATACCCCATAAAGGTGAACCAGATGCAGCCCGTGGTGGAGGAGATCATCAGCCACGGACGCAAGTTCAACCTCGGTCTCGAGTGCGGCTCCAAGCCCGAACTCCACGCCGTGATCGCCGTGCAGTGCCAGAGCGACTCGCTCATCGTGTGCAACGGCTACAAGGACCAGAACTATATCGAGCTGGCCCTTCTGGCGCAGAAGATGGGCAAACGCATCTTCATCGTGGTGGAGAAGCTCAACGAACTGGAGACTATCGCCCGCGCGGCTAAGAAACTCGGCGTGAGGCCCAACCTCGGCGTGCGCATCAAGCTCGCCTCGTCGGGCAGCGGCAAGTGGGAGGAGAGCGGTGGCGACGCCAGCAAGTTCGGGCTTACCAGTTCGGAACTCCTCGCGGCTCTCGAGATTCTCGAAAAGAAGGGCATGAAGGACTGTCTGCGCCTGATACATTTCCACATCGGCAGTCAGATAACCAAGATACGCCGCATACAGACGGCGTTGAGGGAAGCATCGCAGTTCTATATCCAGCTCCACAAGATGGGGTATGACGTGGACTTCGTGGACTGCGGCGGCGGACTGGGCGTGGACTACGACGGCACGCGGTCGTCGCACAGCGAGAGCAGCGTGAACTATTCCATACAGGAATACGTGAACGACTG
>CAVHWJ010000097.1:5958-8869 GCA_963639565.1 uncultured Prevotella sp.
GAGGCTCTCGACCTTTTCTCCCACGGCATGGTGGGGCTGCAGACGAGGGCCGAGATAGAGCGGATGTACTGGAGCGTGTGTCGCGAGGTGAACAGCATGGCGAAGACGATGAAGCATCTGCCCGAAGAGCTGAAAGGACTTGACAAACTGCTCGCCGACAAGTATTTCTGCAATTTCTCGCTCTTCCAGTCATTGCCCGACAGTTGGGCTATCGACCAGCTCTTCCCCATAACTCCCCTGCAGAGGCTCAACGAAAAGCCCGTGCGCAGCGCGACGATACAGGACATCACCTGCGACAGCGACGGCAAGATCGCCAACTTCGTGACGTGCAGCCACCTGTCGCACATCCTCCCCGTCCATCCCGTGAAGAAGAACGAGCCTTATTACCTCGGCGTGTTCCTCGTGGGCGCGTACCAGGAGATACTCGGCGATATGCACAACCTCTTCGGCGACACCAACGCCGTGCATATCTCGGTGAAGGACGGCAAGTATGTGATAGACCAGATTTTCGACGGCGAGACGGTGGAAGAGGTGTTGAGTTATGTGCAGTATAACCCCAAGAAACTCGTGCGCCAGCTGGAGATATGGGTGACGAAGAGCGTGAAGCAGGGCAAGATTTCGCTCGAAGAGGGTAAGGAGTTCCTCTCGAACTACCGTTCCGGGCTTTACGGATATACCTATCTTGAATAAGGGCTTTTGTGGGATAAGGTCAGGCGACATGGGTTGCCTATATATTAATATAAGGTGAAGCATAGAACATAGACAATGGATAAACTGACAGTAGTGAAAGTAGGCGGCGCGGTGGTGGAAGACGAGGCTCGTCTCTCAGCTCTCCTCGACAGCTTCTGCCGTCTGCCGGGCAGGAAAGTGCTTGTGCATGGCGGCGGACGGAGCGCGACGAAGATAGCCGCCTCGCTCGGCATAGAGAGCCGGATGGTGGACGGACGGCGCATCACCGACGCGGAGATGCTGCGCGTGGTGACGATGGTCTACGGCGGACTGGTGAACAAGAACGTGGTGGCGAAGCTCCAGGGCCGCGGCATCAACGCCGTGGGACTTACGGGAGCCGACATGAACGTGATACTCTCCCACAAGCGTCCGCTCAGAAACGGCATCGACTACGGTTTCGTGGGCGATGTGGACAGGGTGGACGGCGACGCGCTGCGCGACCTTGCGGAGCGCGGCTTCACGCCAGTAATGGCGCCGCTGACCCACGACGGCAAGGGGAACATCCTCAACACCAACGCCGACACGATAGCCTCTGAAACGGCGAAGGCTCTCGCCCGGCATTACGACGTGACGCTCGTCTACGCCTTTGAGAAACCCGGCGTGCTCGCCGACCCCGACGACGACAGCAGTGTGATACGCCATATCACCCATGAAGATTTTGAGAGATACAAATCAGATGGCGTCATCGCTGGCGGCATGATACCCAAGCTCGACAACGCTTTCGCCGCCATATCGGCAGGGGTGAAGCGAGTGGCGATAACCAAGGATACCGACCTCGCCGCGGCAGAAGGCACCGTAGTGGAGTAGGGGACACAAAGAAAATTTATGAAAATTCGTGGTTAATTCATGGAAAATTCATGTTCAAAAAATAAATATCTTTTTTCTTTGAACACGAATACCCATAAATTTACCACGAATTTAACCATAAATTAGTTGGTTGAATTAAACATGAATTGGGGGTAAATTAAAAATCCATTTTGAATAAATGTTAAAAGCGCGTGAAAGACGCGCTTTTTTGTAACTTCCTTCAAGTTGAAACGTCAGATAATATAGAGGCAGATGAAAAAGGTGAGTTTCCGAAACGATGTGTTGCCGTTGAAAAACGTGCTGTACCGCCTCGCCCTCCGCATCACCCTCAACAGGGAGGAGGCAGAGGACGCCGTGCAGGAAACGATGCTGAAAGTGTGGGACCGGCGAGACTCCTGGGAGACCATCGACTCGATAGAGAATTACAGTACGGCTGTGTGCCGCAACGTGGCACTCGACATGACACGACGCTCCGGACGCTCCAACGAATCACTCGACAGCAAAGCCTTTGAGCCTCAGGCTTCGAAAGCCCTCGCCCCCGACGAGAAAGCCGAACAGCGCGACATGATGGAGCTGGTGAGGCGCATCGTGGACGCATTGCCCGAGAAACAACGGGTGTGTATGCAGCTGCGCGACTTCGAGGGAAAGGCGTACAAGGACATCGCCGCCGCGCTCTCCATAACCGAGGAGCAGGTGAAGGTGAACATTTACAGGGCGAGGCAAGCCGTTAAGACAAAGTTCAACGAAAATGCAGAATATGGATTATAAATACATCGAACAACTTCTGGAACGCTACTGGAACTGCGAGACCACGCTTGAGGAAGAGGCCATACTCAGAGCCTTCTTCAGTCAGGGCGACATCCCGGCAGGGCTTGCCAAATACAAGCCACTCTTCGCCTACGGGGCGGCTTCAAAGGAGGAAGACGTGTTAGGAGACGACTTCGACGAGCGCATGATGGCGGCGGTGGACGAGCCGGTGGTGGTGAAAGCCCGCGTCGTGCCGTTCCGCCAGAGGCTGGCGCCGCTGTTCAAGGCCGCCGCCGTGGTGGCGATAATCCTCACCCTGGGCAACGCCTCGCAGATGGCGTTCGACGACAGCGAACCCGCCGCTCCCGACGCCACAGCCCTCGCCCCGAAGGTTCACGACGGCCCGAGCGTGGCAATGGGCGGCGACTCCGTTAAGGTGGACACGCTGAAAAAGGCTTCCGCCACAATGCCCGGAGTAATCAAATAAGACAATTTTCTATGCTTTCTCATAATAATCATGTTTAGTAAAACAACCCCGAAGCTGTGAAGCTTCTCTCTCTCAAATTTTTCATAACATACTAACGTCAGACCGCCATTGACCCCCAAAAGTCGTGGCGGTCTTCTTTTT
>CAVHWJ010000098.1:0-1182 GCA_963639565.1 uncultured Prevotella sp.
ACGGAGAACAGGGATATTTGCGTGAACTTGGTGATGCCCGTGATGAAGACGAAACGCTCGTATTCGTCATCGGCCTTGAGTATGGCGAACACCTCGCGGTAGACCTCCGTACACTTGTCATGTTCGGGGGTGCCCCAGGAGTGTTGGAGCGGAGCGTCGTATTCGTCGATGAGCACGGCGACTTTCAGTCCTGTCTGTCCGTAGGCGGCGGTGATGATGGCGTCGAAGCGGTCGGCAAGATGCGCCGTGGGGGCAGGGGTGATGGAGTATTTCCCCTCATAAAACCCAAAGCGTATGTCGAGGTAGGAGCGCAGCGTCGCGGAAGTCGCTCCGCCACGGCTCATGTCAAGCCTTATGACAGGATGTTGTTTCCAGTCCTTTTCCAACTGCATGATTTTCAGCCCCCCGAAAAGGTCTTTCCGCCCTTCAAGATACTGTTGCAGCGTGTCCACAAGGATTGACTTGCCGAACCGCCGGGGGCGGCTAAGGTAATTGTACTTTTGTCCGACATTCACCAGCCGCCATATTATGTCGGTCTTGTCCACATATATATAGCCCTCTTCCCTTATCGTCTTGAACGACTGCAAGCCGGCCGGCAATTTCCTCACGTTTTCCATACCTGTCCTTTCTTTTGCCGCAAAGTTAAGCATTTTTTCCTTTTGCCTGTTTATTTTCCGCCATTTTGTTTTGGGGGAGAACAGGAAAAAATCTTACAAAAAGCAAGTGGCTCAGTGAAATTTTACTACAAAATATTTGCAAATACTGGAAAAATTGACTAATTTTGCAGACAACAAAAGAATATATATCGAAAACCTTTAAGACTGTTAGCTACTTAGTTACTTGACTTGTTTGTTCCGGGCAGTCCCTTTACTGAGGGCATGAACGGCTGTAGGGGGGGGTAATCAAACCGCTGACTCTCAGGTTGTTACATTAATCATTAAGAGTTATGATGAGAGAGAAGTTGAAATCACTGTCCGCCTCCAGGAAGGCCGGCAGATGCCTTATTCTATTTATGTTGCTCACCGCCTTCGCGCCGAAGGCAAACGCCGATGACATTTACGGGAACAAATGGACTGGAACCGACCCTGCAACGGCGGCGGAATCGACGGACGCGAACGTTTACACCGGCTATCTTTATAACGTGGGAAAAAGCCAGTTCCTCGACATGGGCGGAAACTGGGG
>CAVHWJ010000098.1:1531-8762 GCA_963639565.1 uncultured Prevotella sp.
AACAGCGACCTGTGGATTTTCGTCACGCTGGAAGAGTGTAACGAGAAAATCACCACCAGTGCCAAAACGTCAAAGACCACTTTCGAGGAACTTGACGCTCCCTGCACACGTTTCATCAAGGACCACGATTTCGCGAGAAACCACGTGGACGTGGGTTCGTGGGTAGGCGTGACGGATAATAGTACAGAGGAAATGGTAAACACCAAAGGCGCGATGTCTGTGCCGACTTCCGAATCCACACCCTCATGCACATATTACATCGGCAACGGATATAATGTGGACGACAACGAGCAAAAGGCCAACGGCGGAAAATGGACCGCCAACATCTTCGGCAACGGAACGATGAAACAGACAATCAGCAGTCTGCCGATAATAGGGTGGTATCAGGTAAAGGCGAATGTGGGGACTAATGCCAAGGTAAATGACGAAACAGACTCCGACAAAGCAACAGTGAAACTCTTTGCACAGGCAGGGGACGAGACATCGGCTTCGGGGTATGCAGACAAACAGGCAAGCGAGCCTGTATTGTATGGGACTACATCTTTTGTCGATGCTGAAGCAACTGTAAACGAAACGCAAAACCAGTTGTCGGTAAAGGTATTTGTCGGCAAGGACGATACCGGCAATATCAAGCCGCTGACATTGGGAGTGACCGTGAGCGGCGCACAGTCATACGACTGGACCTGTTTCGACAATTTTGAACTGACATACCTCGGCGCGCTGCGCAACAAGGTGATTCTCGACGAGGACAAGGATGCCATTGAATATATGAACACGCAGAATAACGCCTTGGCAAGGTCGGGACAGTCCACCATGTTCCTCCACCGAACGCTCAACGCCAACCAGTGGAACTCAATAGTGCTGCCGTTCGACATCACTTCAAGCGTAATAAAGCAAGTGTTCGGCGACGACACCAAGATATGCGAACTCGCCGGGGCGAACGACAAGGACAACCCCTACACGATAAACTTCACCAACAGCGAGGACGATGGCATTAAGGCCGGCAAACTGTATCTCATAAAGCCAGTGAAAGTGGATTACAACTCCTCGGGCAAAGACGTGACGAGCAGCGCGGATGCCAACGTGACTATCGGGGAAGGAAAGTATTACGCCCTCGACGGCGAATACGGACAGAGCAGCAAATTTGTGGCGAGCGTGACGGGCGAGAGCGGCAAAGAGGTGTACGGCACCAACGGTCAGGTGACTTTTACAGGCACTTATATCAAGAAGGAAGGCATAATACCCGTATATTCCTACTACCTCTCCGGTGGCAAGTGGAAATACAACACCAAGAATCCAAGCCACGCCAAGGGTTTCCGCGGATGGCTTCAGAGTTCAAAAGACAACACCGCGAAATATTCGGTGGCGATAAACGGCGTGTCGGCAATGGACGACGAAACGACAGGCATCTTCGCCAATAACGACGCTGACAACAAACCGTTTGACGTGTATGACCTCGGCGGCAGACGCGTTATGACAAACGCAAAGTCGCTCGACAGCCTCACACCCGGCTGCTATGTGGTGAACGGCAAGAAGGTGGTGAAATAATGATTGTCCGACTTAAAAAACATTGTACCTATGAAGAAGAAATATACAAAGCCCACGATACAAAGCATGGAAATGGACACCGACGCGGCCCTGCTACAGGCATCACAAGTAAATTTGCCCGGCGACAGCACCCCTACGGAAATAGAGGAAACAGACGGCGGCAGCGATTGGGCGGAATAAGAACCCCACACATTGAAACAACAATCATATTCAGTCGGCTTGGCTTAACCCCCTTTTCGGGTTTCGGTCAAGCCGATTACCGTTAATGTGTCGCCATCCACGCGGAACTTTATGTCGCGGTCTCCCCACGGCATACCGTAGACCTTAGAGCCGTCGCAGTGGTAATGGGGACGAGGGTCAAGTTCGAGAACCTTTTTGAGCACAGTCCATTCTTCGGCAGGGAGAGAAGCTGACTGTCCGTCGGGTACAACCACACGCAGACGGCGTATCTCGTTGCTGTCCACAAAACCGCAGCGGGCGTCGGGGTGGCAGTCGGAAAGGGCTACATAGGGCTTGATGTCATACACGGGAGTGCCGTCCATGAGGTCTGCGCCGCCTACAAAGACAAGAGGTGCGTTGTGCGCCGCATAGTCCACGCGCAGAAGCCGTACGCAGGAAAGACCTATGGCGTTGGGGCGGAACGGCGAACGGCTCGCAAACACGCCCACCTTCTCGTTGCCGCCGAGCAGTGGCGGACGCACCATCGGGCTTGTGGCAGGGTGGGGGTTGGCGGAGAACCGCCACAGCAGCCAGAGGTAATCGAACCCCTCTATGCCGCGCAGGAAATCCGGGTTGCGGTATTCGGGAAGAAACTCTATATATCCCTCAAGGCCGTCCACCAGTCCGCTCTGTTTCGGTATGCCGAACTTGGAAGGGAACGGCGAGTGGAAAACCGCCACGGGGTTCATCGAGAAGCTCCGGTCGGCAGAGTCTGTATTATTCTTGTTCATCGGTAATGCTTATTGATAAGTGATGCAAAAGTAACACATTCCCCCCACAAAGCAGCGGAGTAAAACAGGTCGGCATGATTTTTCCCTAAGAAAATGTGCGGCATGCCCAAATTGTTTGGTCAATAAATAAAAATACCGTATTTTTGCCGTTAAAATAAAGGTGTACCGTTTATGAAAGGCAGAAGATACCCTCTCGGATTACAGACGTTTGAAAGGATTATAAGTGAAAATTACGTGTATATAGATAAGACAGACCTTATCTACGACTTGGCGCATGAAAGTACTTATTGTTTCCTGAGCCGTCCGCGACGGTTCGGCAAGTCTCTTCTTGTCACAACCCTCAAAGCCTATTTTGAGGGGAAGGAAGAACTGTTCAAGGGTTTGGCGATGGACAGCCTGGAGACAGAGTGGACGGCTTATCCTGTCATTCATTTTGACATCAGCAAGGGCAAGTATTATAGCGTCAACAACTTAATTTCAACGCTCAACGTCATAGTGTCTCCATACGAACGGCTTTACAATCTGACACCCGGCGAGAACGATGATTTCAATTCGAGAATCATCAACATCATCCACGCCGCCAGACAGCAAACGGGCAAGAAGGTTGTAGTGCTCATCGACGAGTACGATGCGCCGATGCACGACTCCATGAAAGACGATGCGCTGCAAGAGAAGATACGCGATGTCATGCGCAATTTCTTCAGTCCATTGAAAGCGGAGGAGGACAACCTGCGGTTTGTCTTCATGACAGGCATCTCCAAGTTCAGCCAACTGAGCATCTTCAGCGAACTGAACAACATCACCAACATCAGTATGGATGATGAATACAGCAGTATCTGCGGCATAAGCAAAGAAGAGCTATTGGAGAACTTCCGCGAAGACATCGAGGACTTGGCCAAGACTTGCAAGATAACATTCGACGAGGCCGTAGAACGACTGGAATTCCATTACGACGGTTATCATTTCAGCGGAAACGGTGCGGATATGTTCAATCCTTACAGCCTGTTCAACACATTCAGGGTAAATAAATTCGGCAGCTATTGGTTCTCCACCGGCACGCCCACGTTCTTGATAGAGTTGTTGAAAGAAAAGAACATCGATATGCTGCAAATGGAAGACATCTGGACAAGTTCGGACCGCTTTGACACCCCGACCAAGAAGATAACCGACCCGATACCCGTATTGTATCAAAGCGGATATCTCACCATCAAGGACTATATCGACATGACGGACACTTACAAGCTCGGCTTCCCCAACGAGGAGGTGCGCAAGGGGTTCTCCAACAGTCTCTTCCGCTACTACGCCCCCGACGGCATGGACGACCGCGACGCTATCTATATGGCATGGGCAAAGAATTTCATCCTCAGCGTGGAGGACAACATGGAGGCTTTCCTGCCTCACCTCCAGACATTCTACAAGAAATTCCCCTATACGCTGGTGAACAACAACGAGCGACATTACCAGGCCGTGCTCTACACCATATTGCTGATACTTGGCTGCGACGTCACCCCGGAGGTGCCTACGTCAGACGGCAGGATAGACATGGTGCTGAAGACAAAGCGCAGCATCTATGTAATGGAACTGAAATACAAGAAAGACGTCGAAACGGCAATGGAACAAATCGACCGCAAGGACTATGCCGCCGCCTTCGCCGACGACAAGCGAGACAAGTACAAGGTGGGCATCAACTTTTCGGAAGACCGCAGGAGCATCGACGGCTGGAAGGTGGAGGCTTTGGCGTAAAACAAGTCATTTATACAAGAAAAAGAAGATGAATCAACAATACCCTTCGCAGCTGCTGGAAAAGGCGGTGGCGGAGTTTTCACGGCTCCCGGGGATAGGGCGGAAAACGGCACTGCGCCTTGTGCTCCACCTGCTAAGGCAGGAACCAGCGGCAAGCGACAGTTTCGCCGGGGCAATCACGGCACTGCGCCACAACGTGAAATACTGCCGCGTGTGCCACAACATCAGCGACGACGACATCTGCCCCGTATGCTCCAACCCGCGGCGCGACGCCACCATGGTGTGCGTGGTGGAAAACATACAGGACGTGATGGCGATAGAGAACACGCAGCAGTACAACGGACTCTACCACGTGCTCGGCGGACTAATATCGCCCATGGACGGCATTGGACCCAGCGACCTCCAGATAGACTCGCTGGCGAAACGCGTGGAAGAGAACGGGGACATAGCGGAAGTGATACTCGCCCTAAGCTCCACCATGGAGGGAGACACCACGAACTTCTATATATCACGCAAACTCGCCCCCTACGGCAGGAAACTCAGCGTGATAGCGAGGGGAATATCCGTGGGCAACGAACTGGAATACACCGACGAGGTGACACTCGGCAGGTCCATCATCAACCGCACGCCGTTCAGCTGACGGCAAGAACAGAAAGAAATGGAAAACGATAAATCAACAGACAACGGCAACACGGCGGCACAGGCGAAAACGGCGGCGAAAACGCTGAAACGGACGTTCCGTATCATCTTGGCACTGACCGTATTGTGCATGGCATACAACGAGGCGTTCCCCGACGCACTGGCGGGACTCCTCGGCGACAGCACAACAGAATATTACACCCTCACGGCAATGGAACTGCTGACGGTATGCCTGATACCGGCGGCACTGAAGATGATGAGCCTAAAGGCCGTGAAAGACAGGATTAGGAGGGGCGGTCGCAAGGCATACACACGCCTCGCCCTGCTGCGCATGGGATTGGTGGGCGTGCCGCTGGTGGCGAACACCGTCCTTTATTACTGCTTCCTGTCGGTGGCGTTCGCCTACATGGCGATAATAGGGTCGTTGTGCCTCGCCTTTGTATATCCCGGCGAGGGCAGATGCCAGAACGAAATGCAATGTGAAGAATGAAAATTTCGGTAATAATAGTAAACTATAACGTAAAATACTATCTCGAACAGTGTCTGCTCAGTCTGCGCAGGGCGTTGGAGGGGATAGAGTCGGAGGTGTATGTGGTGGACAACCACTCCAAAGACGGCTCCGTGGAATACCTGAGAAAGCGTTTCAGGGAGATGAACTTCGTGGCGAGCAACCACAACTTAGGCTTCGCGCGCGGCAACAACCTCGCCATAAAGCGCGCCAAGGGGGAATACGTGCTGCTGCTCAACCCCGACACCATTGTGGGGGAGGACACGGTGAGGGAGAGCCTCGCCTTCATGGACAGCCACCCCGAGGCCGGGGGACTTGGCGTGAAAATGCTAAAGTGCGACGGCGACAAGGCCATGGAGAGCCGACGCGGACTGCCCTCGCCGCTCACCTCTTTATATAAAATGTGCGGACTGTGTGCGCGCTACCCCCAGAGCCGCCGGTTCGGCAGATACTACATGAGCTATCTGCCGTGGGACACGCCGCAGAGAATAGAGGTGATAAGCGGGGCGTACTGTCTGCTGCGCCATGCCGCGCTCGACAAGATAGGACTGCTCGACGAGGACTTCTTCATGTACGGCGAGGACATCGACCTGTCGTACCGCCTGATAAAGGGCGGCTACGAGAACTGGTACCTGCCGGTGTCTATCCTCCACTACAAGGGGGAGAGCACCCACAAGTCATCCTACCGCTACGTACACGTGTTCTACGAGGCGATGCTCATCTTCTTCAAGAAACACTACCGCCACCTCAGCTTCTGGATAAGTCTGCCGATAAAGACCGCCATATACGCCAAGGCAATCCTCGCGCTCTGCAAGATGGTCGCCAGACGCGCTTTCAAGTCACTGGGACTTTTCCCCTACAAGAGGAAGAAGGAAGTGGCATACGTGTTCGTGTGTCCCAAGGAGAGCATGAGGTCGTGCCGCAGGATTGCCGACAACAAGGGACTTTCAGCCTCGTACGTGGAATGTGGCGAGGAAGACAAGATGAGGGTGGGGGAGAAGCTCGACCAAATCATCGACCCTGCGACGAAGACATTTGTGGTGTGCGACACCCACCTCTATAAATACGCGGAGATACTTGACCTTTTCGAGAGCCGCCCGAGGAAGAACGTGTCAATCGGCACATACAATCCGCAAAACCACACAGTGATAACCGAGAACGAAATCCTGAGATGAGAGAACTGCCGATGGTGAGGCTGAGGGCCATGGAGCCTGAAGACCTCGACTTGCTTTACAAGATAGAGAACGACCTCAGCCTTTGGGGGGTGGGCGTAACCAATGTGCCTTATTCACGCTACACACTGCACAACTACATCGCAGGAGCGTCGGGCGACATCTACACCGACCGCCAGGTGCGCATGATGATCGACAGCGGCGAGGGCGAGACCGTGGGGATAGTGGACATACAGAATTTCGACCCGCGCCACCAGCGGGCGGAACTGGGCATCGTTATAAAGCGGGACTTCCGCCGCAGGGGCTATGCCATGGCGGCGGTGGAGCATATCAAGCGGTATTCGTGCGAGGTGCTGCATCTGCACCAGCTGTATGTGATAATAGCCGAAGACAACACAGAGTCGCTCGAATTCTTCCGTACGGCCGGTTTCGGGCGTTCGGGAACGCTGAAACACTGGCTCTACGACGGCAAGGAATACCGCGACGCGGTGCTGATGCAATATTTTTTATAAAAAAACCGGAGCAAAGTATTGCCGGAACAAAAATTATTCGTACCTTTGCAACCGCAAACGAAACGAGAGGGTTCGGCGAGGTTGAAAATGCCTTATTAAGGTGTGTTAGTTCAGCTGGTTAGAATGCCTGCCTGTCACGCAGGAGGTCACGGGTTCGAG